>CAYYBI010000111.1:0-16225 GCA_964469835.1 uncultured Rhodospirillaceae bacterium | reverse complement strand
GAATGGCGGCGCTCCCTGTGATCTCTGTTGTCGCGACAAATAATCAGTAATGGCGAGAATGCCGCCGAGGTTATCCGACGGATGGCCGCCTTCTTTGCCGAAATACGAGTCGTTGAAATCAAGCCAGCGGTTCAGTGCCGAAATGTTAAAGGCGGCGGTTACCGGGTCAAGCTCAAACGAGGTGCCAGGCACCCGGGCACCGTGTGGCACAACCGTACCGTCAACGAGAGGCCCCAACACTTTCGCACATTCCGGATGATCGTGTGCCGGAAAGCCGCAGCCCAAGGCATCGAAAAAACAAAGATGCGCGGTATCGCGCGCCAGAGTGCCATCTGCGGCAAAGCCGAGCACGTAATCGGCAATTTGTTGCAGGATAGTATCCGGTGCCGGCCGGGTGTCATGCACGGGTTCTGTTGATGCCACCATGGTTATGTCTCTTCCACCACAAACGGAGCGTGGATTTGAGCATACGCGCCAGACCGGAATACCACCAATACTTCGCGCAGTGATGGCTGCAGCCAAATCTAGCGACGCAGGGCCAAGTTGATCGCCAAACTTTAGTGTCAGTCGAACGGTGCTGGGGCCGGGATTTTGAACGTGGCAGTGTGCCTCTGTCTACCAAGTCTTCGGGGTCCGATAGAGAACGGGTTCAACACTCACACGCAAGAAGTGGCAGGGGGGCTAGGGGTGACCAAATGTCCGCTAATGAGGGAAGAGCAGAAGTCGATCAGGAGCGCCGGAATGTCGCTTCTTAGCCATGAGCAGACATAGAACCCCCGATGAAAGTAGTGTTCGTACGTCCTAACCAAAATTGATCCCAATCTTGGCGCCGAGCGAGGTAGCGGTGTCACCGTCGTCGTTCTCGATCTTCACGTCGGCGCCGGTCTTATAGAGAGCAGTGATGACATCAACGTTTCCATGGGTGATGGCGAAGTGAAGCGGCGTATCTCCATACTTCGACATCGCGTTAACGTCGGCACCGTGGGCGAGCAGCAGTTCGACGACTGCCCCATGACCTTCGAGCGCCGCGATGTGAAGCGGTGATCGGCGCCAGCCGCGTGGGTCGCCGTCGCTTTGCCAGTAGTTGCCGCCGCTCGCGTCGTGCATCCCGTCGTCAAGGATTGCTGTCACTCGATCTGCATCGCCGTCGGCGGCGGCGCGCCACAGGCTCTCGATTTTGGCTCGTGTGTCTTCGCGTGTCATAACAGTGTCTCCTGACCTGCCCCACGGTTAGTGACGGACGTTAGTTTAAGCCCGTTGTGCTGTTTGGCGAGCGGCGATCTGCGCGATGGCGGATTCCCGAGTATTTCGGCTCCGCTAGAGAAGGCGGAGTTTTTGGGCTGGGTTAGGGCGAGTTTTTGGGCTGGGATAGAGAGAGGCTGATGGCGTTGTTTGTCACTGACATGAATTGGGTGTCAACGCCCTGACCACAGACAATCGTGTCCGACTTAGTCCCAAATAGCCGTTCCCGTTTCAGGGTGGACAGCGATAGAATCTGTCAACAAAAGTACTCAGAGCAGAAAATTGCTCTGCTGAACTCGGCCCCGAGCATCTGAACGGGGCTTTGCCTAGAGACTGCGCCAATCCCACCTCGGCGCGGTCTCTTTGCTTTTTCTACCACGTTGGACAGATTCGCTTCTAATCGGCGAACCCATGACCGTAATTCTTGAAATTCGCCGCTTTTGTCGTACCTGCGTGATCAGGGGGATGAATCTATGTTTACGTCTTGTTCGCGCCATGCCGAGGCATAACATTAATAATTGGTACCCACTCTCCCCCTGTGAGGTACCTGCAAACTCCGCCGCGCTGTTCCTTTTATCTGCCCTAAGTGAACGGCGCGGGGTTTTTTCCGTTGTTAGCTAAAATCCAGTGTAGGCGTTGGGTCAGGCGAAAATTTCCCGCGGTTTGCTTCTCGCGCGATTGGCCGAGAGGGTGCCGCCATCAAACAGCCGCATTCTAACTAAGGTCTTCCAAGTCTTCGGATTCCACTCGAAGGCGGGTTTTATACTCGCATGCGGGAAGCGGTAGGGGAGCTAGGGGGATAGCCGAATGTCTGCTCTCAGGGGTGACCTCGGCCCGAGCTTCGGCAGTTCCATCGACAAAGTGATACAGGCCTGCGCTGTCCGTTCCGAAATGCTGAAACTGGATTCGAGCCTTGGCTGCCATTCGTCCTCGCCAAGTTGGTCCCTAGCTTAGCGGACGCACTTTCGTGTACGATTACGGGCATGACGGACCTTATTGGCTTGTGTCTTATGATTCTGGCCTTGTGGCTGGCATGCGAGATTGTGAGCAGGGACCTGGCGAACCCCGCGCCGAAGGACCCCTATCGGCTGGATCGCTGGCGCAACGGCGAGGGGAACCCGGACCAGTAATCCCCCGTGCGCATGCCTCCTTCTGGTTTAAAGCAGAAGTCCGCACGACTTCAGTTTGAGCCCGCTATTCCCCCCAGGAGCGGACATTCAAAATTCGATGTCCGCCTCGACGTAGTAAGCAGAACTGGAAACCTTCACTAAATATTCTGTAGCCAAAATGGAGTCCAACAGAGATGGGACCCATGCGGCAACCACGTGTGTTGCATCGACCGGTTGAGGCGGCAGCCAAGAACGGACATGAGCGGTTCTTAAACAGCAACCGCAATTTGGCACATTGCGATGCCGATACCGGACCCATCTCGGACTAGACAAAGATACGCCACTGGGGCGGCCTGTCCATGACAGCGGCACCATCACGCCCATGGCCAAACTTGGTGGATTGCATCATGCCTATATCCGGATTTAATTTTTGGTAGGGACAGGGTGCAATGGCCAAATTCAGGGACGTGAAGACCCTGCAAAAATTCGCCGCCGTTCATGCCTCGATCCACAACCATTTCAACCTGGACCGCCACCTCAATCACCGTGATACCTTCAAGCAGAACCGCGTCGCCGCTCTCGCCGAATGGCGTCAGCTGGCGGCCTGAAAGCCGCGTTATCTCGCACTTTGGAGAAGGGTTCGCATTAGACTGACAGCACCGACTGGTTCGCATTGGTCTGACAGCACGCCTCTCGCAGGTATCGCACGTTGTTGATTTGCATCATTGCAGCGACTGCATACGCCAATATGGTCGGTGGTCCGTCCGCGTCTTTATAGAGGAGAGCGAGTGAGTACCTTCATGCTGTTAACGGCCAGCGGGCCTCTTGTAATCCTGACTTCGTACGACTCGGTTAGCGCGCCGGAGCTGCTTCGCCAGCTCGAGGCCAAGGGCATTACCAAATTTGTTGCCTACCAGATCCCTCTGAACCTTGCCCGGGAACGCTACGGAAGCCATTTCTTCGTCGTCGAGCACGATCTCGATGAGAGCGATGATTTGCGCGTGCTCGACCGCAACGGCGCGCGGGCATTTTCGCTGTTCAAGTTCGGCGAACTCGGCCCGGCTGAGACCTATGAGGCAACCGAGGATTGATAGGGGATGGCGCTCATAATCGACGACTTCCGCTACGTCAAGTACTTCGGCGGGCGGTGTCAGAGCAAACCGGCTTGAGCCAGGAACGAGAGTTCCATAGCTTCCTGCGGTGCAAAATCCTTTCCGTTATTTCAACAGTTCACCCGAGGTCATCCGTCTCACAGTGAGGCATTGACACGTTAACTGTGGCGCTCGGCCGCAAAGCGCCGGACCTTGGATCAGGCTGCGAGGCAACTCTGCTGCCAGACGGCAAACGTCTCGGCCCGAAACATTTTGAAGATGCGGCGTGGCAGGAGATGGCGTTGGACGTAGAAGGCGTTCTGGACGGCGGCGTGGATTGCCAGGAAACGTTGGGCTGATCCTGGCGACTTGAACCGCTGCTGTTTTCGCTCTCGTCGTCGAACGGGCTGGTGCGAGTTTTCGGCCCGATTGTTTGCCCGCAGTACCTGATCGTGGAACGCGGACAGCCGCTCTTTGCGGATGGCGACGGCGTAAGATTTGAGCTTGTCCGTGGTGATGCGCTTCGGCGCAAAGCCTTGCTTCTTCGGCAGCTTTCTAAGCAATCTCCTCGCCGATCGAGCGCAGCGTCGTCGCTGGACCAGAAAGTTGAGCACCTCTCCTTCGTCATCGACCGCCCGCCATAGCCAGTATTTCCGATCACGGATCTTGATCACCATCTCGTCGAGATGCCAGCGAGCGCTGGCACGCGGACGGCTACGGCGAAGATTGCGGGCGATCAGACGCCCGAACTTCAGAAACCAGCGCCGGACCGTCTCGTTTGAAACGTCTATGCCACGCTCGGCCAGCAGCTCTTCGACATCACGGAACGACAGTGTGAACCGAGCATAGAGCCAAACCGCGTGTTGGATTATCACAGGCGGAAAGCGATGCCGTTTGAAGGATATCGGTGTCATTCGGCGACGGTAGCGACATCTGACCGCCTCGGCCACCTACTTAACGTGTCAATGCCGTTTGAACCGGAGCGAAAGCTGTACCTGAAGGCGCTTTCGCTATTTCATGTGATGCTGCCCGTGCTCATGATCTTCTTGCTTTATCGAATCGGTTACGATCGGCGGGCCTTGTTGGCGCAGACGCTGCTTTTGTGGATCGTCCTCCCGGTAACCTATCTGGCCACCGATTCCGTGGAAAACATCAATCTCGTTTACGGATTCGGCAAAGAACCACAAACCTTGATGCATCCTCTGCTCCACCTCGTGCTGGAAATGGCTTTACTGCCGGTCGCCATCTACCTGCCGGCTCACATGGTGCTGCAAAGAATTTTCAACCGAAGCTGAACCCACGGGCATTTACGCTGAAAATTTCAAATCTCGAGAACATGATGGAAGCCCATTCCTTATCCCAGGAAGACGTTCTGAAGAAACTGGCGGTGAATTCAGAGATTGGATTGAGCGCCAGAGCGGTCAGGCAACGCCGACGAGAGCACGGTCGAAACCAATTGCTGCGGGCCAAACGCACGAATCTCTGGCGCATCCTCGATACCGGGCCGACAGCCCGTTCAGGGAGCCCAGCGCATAACAAGCCCGTTTCGCACGCCGCAATACTGATCACGCATCGACCAGTTTCCTCCCGGGAGGCTGTAACATTACTCCTAATCCATCACCGTATTGCTTCGCGACGGTCGGCGCGTTGCCGCAGTCACGAAGATCAGCCCGAAATGACGCCGGTTTCCTATCCGTAATTGTTTCGTTCCCGGTTCGTTGAGCGCCTTTAAGCCTTGAGGCGCATCAATTCGCGGGCATCGAAAACCCGCTAATGGATCGGATGATAAAACATGAATGCGATCGCCCCATCGCAGGCGGTTTCGGTCCCAGGATGACAGACCCACCGATCACGAGCGATAAGTTACCATTTCGTAACGCATCCGCCGCACCAAGGGTCGCGCCCGACACGCTCGCCCAACATGTAAGCCAACTGGCGGGAGTTATCGGCGAACGCAACGTATTTCAGCCGAACGCTTATAGCGACGCCGCGCACTATATCGAGGCGACATGGCGGGGCTTCGGCTACGACGTCTCTGTGCAGGAATACGATGCGGGCGGGGTTCGCTCCGCTAACCTCGAAGCGACCCGCATTGGCACATGCCCCGACCAAATTCTGCTGATCGGCGCGCATTACGATTCTGTCCGCGGCAGTCCCGGCGCCAATGACAACGCCAGCGGTATCGCCGCGATGTTGGAGCTCTCGCGACTCTTTTCCGCGATCCAGCCAACCGTGTCGGTACGGTTCGTGGCCTTCGCCAATGAAGAGCCGCCGTTCTTCCGGGGCCGTCATCAAGGGAGCGTCGTGTATGCAAAAGCGGCGCGCGCCCGCGGCGACGACATTCGCCTCATGATTTCTCTCGAAACCGTCGGGTATTTCAGCGACGCCGCCGGCAGCCAACGATATCCACCCTTGTTCCGCTATTTTTATCCGGACAGAGCAAACTTCATCGGTTTCGTGTCCAATCTCCGGTCGCGGCGGCTCATGCAATTGGTTGCCACGATGTTCCGAACGGCCTCCGACTTTCCCTTGCAACAGGTCGCGACTTTATCAATTGTTCCTGGCGTAGCCTGGAGCGATCATCGTTCCTTTTGGCAGCAAGGCTATCCGGCCTTCATGGTCACGGACACCGCGTTTTACCGCTATCGCTACTACCATACGGACGCGGATACGCCGAATAAGCTGTCCTATCCGCAATTCGCCGAAATGACCAAGGGCCTCCATCTCGCGTTATTGCGGCTGGCCCAATCAAACGCCGAGGACTGGCCGCGTTGAGCACGCGGCATAAGCAACGCTTCTAACCCCGATCCGGCTCACCGCAATGCTCGAGGATGAAAGCCCGGGCGTGATCACGCAGCTTCACCGCAGCGGTGAAATCCGCTTTTTCCGGCTTCAACGCCTCGCCAATTTCCACCGCAATTTTGCCGCGGCGTGGAAGCCATTGGCCGTTGCGCAGTACAGACCGTGTGCCGCGGATTGCGATCGGCACGACCGGCACCGCCGCCTGCGTTGCGACAGCGAACGCCCCTAAGTGAAACGGTAACAGCCCGGGCACGCGCGTGAAGGTCCCTTCCGGAAAGAATAGAAAACGCCGTCGCGCGACGACGCGTCGCGCCGCGGATTCGGTCTCTGCGACACCGGCCTCCGGGTCGCTGCGATCGACGAACAGCGTATCGATACGACGCAGAAACGTTCCTGCAACAAACTGTGGTGCGAGCTCCTTCTTCGCCACAATGGCGATATCTCCGGACAACGAGGCGGCAAGCACCAATCCGTCCAAATAGCTGGAATGGTTTGCAACCAACACGCAACTGTCCTCGACAATGTTTTCGAGGCCTCGGACCTCTACCGGCGTTGCGGTCAACCACAGCACGCACCGTGCACAGCTGTGAATGACACGCCATCGCCACCGTCGAATCGGCAGAAGGACAACGATCAGCCAGCAAGCACCACCCAGGGACGCCAGGACACTCCACCAATAGATCGCATACAGTCTGGCGCCGAGGGCGCGCATGCCACGGCGCAGCCGAGCGCGGTATCCGGCAAGCCCCAAATGCATGAGCTGCAACCAGAGGGGCTGATCCTCGGCGCCGAGACGGCCGGCCTCATAAAGTTCGCGCGCGCTGGTGCGGCGAATTTTACCGCTCGCTGTCTTGGGCACCGTATCGGCGGCGCCGACAAAGATGTCGTCGGGTGGCGTCTCCAGCAGATCGGTCGCGACGTCGCTGATTTTTTGCCTCAGCCCTTCCTGCGCTTCGCTATCGGGCCGTTCCGATTCCGCGACAACGACGATCCGTTCCGTTCCGGACGCGCGGTCGACCGTTCCGAAAACGGCGACGCAGTTTTTGCGAATTCCCGGGATATCACCGATCGCCTCCTCGATTTCCTGCGGGTAAATGTTGCGGCCTGCGCGAATGATGACGTCCTTGCTTCGCCCGGTGATGTAAACATCACCCTCTGCGACATAGGCCAGGTCACCGCTGTTGAGCCATTCGCCGTCGAACAGCATGGCTGTCTGCGCCGGGTTGTTGAAATAACCGCGTGTCGCCGAAGGCCCGCAGAATTGGAGCCGGCCTTCCATCCGTTCGGGTGCCTCACGACCGGACGCATCGACGATACGAACCTGATGATTCGGAATCGGCTGACCGCATGAGACAAATTCTATTTTTTGCGTGTCGGTCGGCAATGCGGGGTCCGCCCGCCCGCGTTTGGTGAAAGTATCCCGTCGAACCCGGTCGACAACGGTACCCCGGCCCGGCGGCGAGCATGTCAAGCCGACGGTGCATTCGGCAAGACCATAGCTCGGCGCAATCGTCTCCGCGCGCAGACCGTAGGCGGCAAACCGCTCCGTGAACCGTTCAATTGTCGAGGCGCTCACCGGCTCCGCCCCATCGAAGATCACACGAAGGGAGGAGAGGTCCAGTCCTTCGATTTGGCTGTCGTTGATCTTTTGCAAACAAAGTTCGAAGGCGAAATTAGGAGCCGCCGAAATCGTGCCGCGGTTTCGATGGATTGCCCATAACCAGGATTCCGGGCGCAGGATAAAGTGCATCGGCGACATGATGGCAACGGGCACGCCGAAATAGAGACTGCCCAACCACGCGCCAATCAACCCCATATCATGGTACAGCGGTAGCCAACTCACGAAGACATCGGACCCGTCGACATTTATCGCTGCGCCCATGGCGCGAATGTTTGCCAGCATATTTTCGTGGCTCAACATTACGCCCTTCGGGTCGCCCGTACTGCCGGAGGTATATTGCAGCATGGCGAGATCCTTGCCGCCAATCGATGGAACACCGGATGTCTCTTTGGACCGGAGGCGTTGTACCGTCTCCACGTGTTTAAGCGCATCGGTTTGGGACTTCAGAAGCGTGGCCAATCGCAGACCCGCCTGCATCGTCACCAACACGGATGCGCCCGCATTCGCAAGGATACCAACCTGACACCGCAAATGCTCCTCAATCCGGGAGACGCGGGCCGGCGGATAAAGAGGGACCGGCACAGCGCCGGCGTACAACGCCCCAAAGAAGGCAAGAAAGAAGTCTTCGCCCGTCGGCAGCATGATCGCGATCCTATCGCCCGGCTCCAAACCGAGATGCTGTAGTCCAGCAGCAACCTGACGAGCGTTCGCGGACAAATCTCCATAGGTAATCGTGCGTGTTCGCTCGGACGTTTCGGAAAGCCAAATATGCGGCCGGTCGCTGTGGACGGCGACATGCCAGTCCAGCGCGTCTATCAGTGTCGCGGCCGCCATGGGCTCGGCCTTGGCTTCGCGCAGCACGGGAGCCTCGATCGCCGGCCGGGATGCGCGCGCTTCCCCAATATGCGCCTGCTGGACCGCGGCAAGAAGATCCGCCGGCGTATCCGCGCGGCTTAGCAGATCTTCCGCGAGGTGAATTCTGAATGCGCGCTCCAGCCGTTGAAGCAACTCGGCCCGCCCAAGGCTATCGATCCCGAGATCGCCTTCGAGGGTGCATTGCAAATCGACGTTGACGGTCCGGCCGCGGCGCGGATGCAGATCGAGAACGAGATCCCGCACGATCAAGAGAACTTCTTCCCCGGTCGGACGGCCCCGGGCGGCATCGGCCCGGTGCTCGCCGTCCGGTTTCGAATCAAAACCTCGCCGTCCGGTTGAGGCCGAATTCACGATATTGGTCTCCGGCGTTCGCTTCTGTTTCGTGACGAAAGCACCCAATCGATGCACTAGCTGACCGGCGCCGCCGTCCTACAACGCCAGCAAGACGCGCCAACCGCCGCATTTGAATCAGGTTTTCTTTCTAATGTTGTTGGGAGCCCGTCTCGTTGACGTAAGTCAAACGTTTCGGTCCGCTGGACTTAGATGCTCGAGGACATCGCGGCGAATCAATGGTCGATACGCCGGCAGCCGCCAAATTATCAGCATCGAGCGCGCGCGTGAATCGTTCCGCCTACAACCTATTTAGCCGCAAAACCCGTGGATAGTCTCGATCTCGCTTATGGACTTAACAAGGAATCACAGACCCTGGACCATCCTTGCAATTTCAGCCTGGGCCGAAACATCGGAAAATCATTCGAAAAATCGAGAATCTCAAATGCAGGCATTGTCATCTATGGACGCCACCCTGATTGCAGGTGGTTTTGTTGATTGCGCCGGTAGAAATTTTTCAAAAACGTACCAATATTGATCCAATAAGGGCTGCCTAAGGTTGGTTGCCGGGGCCTGCATCCATCAAGAATTGACCATTGTTGTCGCTGTGTGAAGGCGGCTGACGAACATGATGCATCGGCCTGCATTCCACTCAAAATCGACCTTCACACATCGATGTCCGCTTTCCGCGAATTTCAGTCGGCTATCGAGGAATGTGCGGACGAAACACGGATAGTCGGTTTTCTTCTGCTCATGACCCGGAGCAGACTCTGAACCATGTATATGTATCGCAATGCTGAATGCGGTCTAATCGGTCGAATTGGGCTTGATCGCTGCAAGGGCCAGGAAAGCGGCGCCGAGGGTCGTAAGGTGCGCAAATTGGTTATCATGCCGTCCCATTAACCGCGCCACGGTTGTCAGTCGAGGATAATATACTGCGCCGCGAATTGTCTCGACATCGAGCCCGGATGCCAGTGCCAGCCGCCTGAGTTCACCGGCAGTGCGGAACCGTCCACGCTGCCATAGCTCGGAACCGAACCAGGCCCGCAGCCGGCGCTGTGCCGCCCAAGTGCTCCACTTGTGCAATTCGCCGATCACGAAGCGCCCCCCCGGCCGCAGCACACGCGTCATCTCATCCACCATGGCTTGCGCCTCATCGACGAAACAGAGCACTGTTTTGGCCAATACGACGTCGAAACTCGCAGTCGCGAATGGCAGTCGCTCACCAACCGCTTGTATCAGGTGAATGGAGCATTCTTCCATTTGCGCGCGGGATCGAGCCTCGACCAGCATTCCCCAGTTTGGATCGACCGCGGTCACCACTGCACCGCGTTGGCGCAAACTGACCGCCAACGCCCCTTCGCCACAACCAACGTCTAAGACATGCCGGCCATCCAAGTCTCCCATGAACGCAAGCAATAAACGATCTTCCAGCGCCTCCGTAATGTCGCCAATTTCCGTTCCGCGCCAGTCAGAATAGAGTTTCGGTCCTAGTATCGTTTCCAGGGGCTTGATCCTTAATAGAAGTTTGGCTCGTTAGGGCCGTCCAGCTTCATTTGCTGAGGACGATGCCCAACGCGACGGCTATGCCACCGCCGAGTGCGACCAGGCTGTAGCGCCGTGTTTCCCGTTCGGCTTGCGGTAACAGATGCGTTGCTCCCACGTAAACCAAGGCGCCGGCAGAAAGGGAGAGCAGCAGGCCAAGGATAGTTCGATCGATTTGGCTTACGAACGGATAGGAGACGAGCATTCCAAGCGGCGTTGTTAAGGCAACTGCCAGAAGGGATAACAGCAGCGCCTTCTTCGTGTCGAACCCACCGCGTAAAAGCAGCAGGTATGTCACGATTCCCTCCGGGAACTCGTGCAATACAGTTCCAATCGCGGCGAGAGTTCCCGTGAAGGCACCAACCGAAAAAGTGATGGAATAGATGGCGCCGTCCAAGAAGGAATGGAAGCCGATTCCCAACATCGGCACCAGCCCGATGGCATAGTTCGATGTTTCCGGGCGATCGCAAACATGCACGGTAATAAATCGATTAAAGAAATGCATCAGAAAATAGCCGGCGAGAAGATAGGCCGGCGCACTCGTTGCCATGGCAATAGATTTGGGAATGATGTGAAGGAAGGAGACGGAAATCAGGACGCCCGCAGCGAAGCACGCAAAGTACGTGGAATTCTGCCGACCCCAGGTCTCATACCGTCGAATGACATAAATGCCCAACGTCGTCACGGCGGCCGCTATCAGGCTCGCGGTGAAAGCTGTCCAGAATTGATCGTTCATCGGACCGGTGAAAATGGCCGCACGCGAAATCGAATTACCTCCGACTCACAAGAGGCGGCAAAACGGTCAAGCGTAAACTCGGGACCTGATGGTAGCAACGCTCCCAGAAATCGGATTGACCCAAATCACGGTTAGACGACACCCACACGCTTAGAAAACAAAATCAATTCAAGCAGGAGGCAAGCTGTGATCCAAACGCCCGGACAAACCACCGTACGCGAAGCGGTAGCCGTGTTCGAAAGCGCGGAAGATTTGGAGCGTGCAATCGACGATTTGCAGAGTTCTGGCTTCAATCGGGCCGAGATCAGTCTCTTGGCAGACGAGCGCACGATCGAGGAGAAGTTGGGTCACAAATACGAGAAAGTGAGAGAGCTGGAAGATGATCCTGATGCGCCGCGCACGGCATTCGTGTCCATTGAGTCCGTGGGCGATGCCGAGGGCGGACTAATCGGGGGGCTCACATATATCGGGGCCGTGGCGGCGGCAGGAGCTGTGGTTGCCGGTGGTGGCGCATTTGCGGCCACGCTGGCCGCTGCCGCGCTGACAGGCAGTGCCAGCGGTTTTATTGGAGTAATTTTGGCTGGAATAGTTGGCGAACACCACGCCGATTATTTGCGGAAGCAATTGGAAAAAGGTGGCCTGCTGCTTTGGATTAGGACACGTGATACCGACCACGAAAAAGAGGCGGTCGACGTTCTGTCCCGGCATTCGGCGCAGGACGTTCATGTTCACAGTGTGCCAGTGGCGGGGATGTGAGGGTGACAGTTCCATCCATGGGGAGCCGGAAGATGAACAAGGGCAATACCAGCTTTGAGACAGCAAAGGCATTGCTCGACCCGATCTCGTTTTTGTCGATTTCGAGATTTCATCTGGTTCATATTAGCGGAAGACCAAATATCAAATATAGGGATCAAGTATGAAAACCGTATATCTGTTTGTTGCCTCAGCCTACATATTTGCTGCTTCGGCTTCGGCGGCATGCGCAGGTGGGAATATTTTCAATGGCGAGCGTGTTGCACGTGGGTCGTGCGCCATTTGCCACAATGTTGAAAAAAATGGTCCTTTCAAACAGAGCCCACCGAGTTTCGCAGCGATAGCCGTATACCGGTCCGATAACCAAATTCGCAACCGCATTTTCTATCCCGATGCACATACGGGGATGAGGTCACAGCTTGGATTTGTTTTTAGTATCGATAAGATAGAGGATCTCGTTGCCTTTATCCGTTCGCTCGAAAGTCAAATGACGCCCAGCCCAAAAGCTAGGTAATGCCGGCCGGACGGGAATTTTAAATCACTTCAACTGGCGTGCCGTCCAACGATTGGAGTCGCGCGCTGGTTTATTGTCTCGGCGGCATTTGACGAGAGCCCACATTCCCATAGCCCTTCCGATATCGCGATGAATGGATAACCAGGGTCGCCTCTTGGCTGAGGCTGTTGAAGAACGCCTGTTGAACGCGGATTCATGACGTGACTCTCTGGCCCTGACGCTGTTGGCAAGGGATCGGGGGACAGGAAGCGCCGGCTCGTCGCCAAGGTGGAGTGGCAAATAGGGGAACTGTACCCCCGCGTCGGCTTCATCGTCACGAACCTGAGCCGACCGGCGGAACGGGTCGTGGCCTTCTACGATCAGCGCGGCAGCCTAGGCGTGTCTGAGCCGCCGATGCAGTACGATCAAGTAGAGCAAGACGAAATAATAAAAGAAGAACTCCTGGACTTCGCTTGCCCGAAAGAACAAGTAGGCGTCGAAGGGCAACAGGTTTAGCAGTCGCTCGGTCATTTTGCTGAATTCGGCCAGAAGGGCGCTTGGTAGGCATATCAGCGGGGGCAAGATGACGCCGTACCAGTTTTCGCGGATCGACGGCCGCGATATCGCCAAAAGTGGAACAACAATGCCGCCGAAGATGACGCCAAGTTCGAGCATGAGGCGCGGCTTCTGGTCGAACCAGGAGCTGATGTTGTGGAAGTTGGTTTCTTCCTGATCATTGAGCGCTTTCCAGCTCTCCGGCGTATTCCAGGCAAAGTAGTGCTGGCCCCAGCTGGCTTCCTCGCCGAATATGTAAAGGCAGCCGAACGCCGCAATGCCGACCCATCCATAGAGCCAGGGTTGTCGGCGTAGAGCAGGCAAAATCAAGATGCGTATCGCCACCGCGAAGCCGGCCGAAGACAACAGCAGTTGGGAGATCTCGAGTGCCCCGCGGGTCTCGCTGTCAACCCAAAGGTAAAAGATTTCACGCGGCAAGCGGCCCGCGATCAGCAGAGCCACAGCAGCTGCGAGCGGAAAGATCAGCCACCACCATGGCGACAAGTGGTCGCTGTCAACTGCCTTGAGTTCCCTTAGGGTCTGAGTCCAAGCAATCATCTTGCTACCAAGTCGGTCAGATACCCTTTATCTAGGGCCAAGCCAGCCCAGTTATCTAGGGCCAAGCCAGCCCAGCTCACCCGGGTATTTCCGGATAGCGTCTCCACCGTCGAATTCGGTAGCATATTCGCCTATAGAACTCAATTCCGTAACAATTCAGGGCCTTGCGCGGTGCTCTTCGGGCATTGAGGATTAAACGTAGCGTCGTAGTTATTTTTGACTTGCTGATTTCCGCTTCGGACCCAATGCAGACCCCGAACCGGCCGCCACACAGCGCCGAAAATTGGTGCCGTCTAACAGTCGGTGAACGGACATTGCGATACCCACAATAGGCCCTCATTTAGAGGCCTCTTTCGTCTTGCCTCACGCCGTTTCACGCGGCCAGAATATCAGCACGCAGACGATCGTCCAGACTACAATCCAAAAGACCCAGGTTATCGTCGGGTGCTCGGCCTGCCACTCCAGAATGCGTTTGTGGAAAGTCATGTTGGAATATCTCCCTCTTGGACGCTTCGGCAGTTCCTGCTATCTCCGCAAGCAGTCGATGACGTAGATCGCTCCCTTCAAACTGTAAGAACCGCAGCACCGTTGAGCCGGCCGGCACGCAGGTCATCCAGCGCCAAGTTGGCATCGGTCAACGGGAACGGTACGGCATGGGTCTTGACCGGAACCTGCGGCGCAAGAGCCAGAAAATCAACCGCGTCCTGGCGCGTTAAATTGGCGACCGATTTGACGGTCCGCTCACCCCACAAAATGTCATAGGGAAAAGCGGGAATATCACTCATGTGAATACCGCCGCAGACCACGGTGCCACCCTTGCGTACGGCTCGAAGTGCGGCCGGCACGAGCGCCCCTACCGGCGCAAAAATGATCGCCGCATCTAACGCAGTGGGCGGCCGATCATCGGATGCACCGGTCCAACAGGCGCCGAGTTGCTGTGCGAAGTCCTGCGCGTCGGTGTCGCCGGGCCGAGTGAACGCATAGACGCGGCGGCCCTGCGACATCGCAACCTGTGCAACGATATGCGCCGCCGCGCCGAACCCGTAAATACCCAGCCGTTCACCGGCTCCCGCCATCATAAGGCTTCGGTGACCGATTAGTCCGGCGCAGAGCAGTGGCGCCGCATCGATATCGCTATAGGCGTCCGGCAGGACAAAGCAGTACCGGTTGTCCGCAATCACGTATTCTGCATAGCCGCCGTCGATCGTATAGCCGGTAAAGCCCGGCGCGTCGCAGAGGTTCTCCGCATCGTGTCGGCAGTACCAACACGTCCCGCAGGTATGGCCCAGCCACGGAATACCTACTCGGTCGCCGGGTACGAAACCGTTGACCGCTTCGCCGATCGCTTCGACGGTGCCGACGACCTCATGGCCCGGAATAATAGGCAGACGAATATCGGGCAACTCCCCATCAACCAGGTGCAGATCGGTCCGGCAGACGCCGCATGCGCGGACCCTAACGAGGACCTGCCCGAGGGAAGGCGTCGGGATATCCCGCTCAATCAACTCCAGCTTGCCACCGGGTTTGGTCAGCGCCATCGCCCTCATCACCATTCATCTCCATCCGACACAACCCGACGCGCCACTCGTCATGCGTTTTGGAATATCTCATCGCCGGTGCCGTATCACGCCGATGAAAATCAACTCGGATCCGCTGCGTTCCCGGACTGGCTTGGCAATTCTTTGGCAGACGGAGGCTTGGGCTGCCCCATTCCCGATATCGGCTGCTGGCGAAAAGCCGAAATCCGCACGGTTCCGGAATAAGTTGGCTTTAGCCCTGAATGTCGACTTTCGGTTAGGAAGCACCTAAGCGCCAAGAAGACTCTCCATAAAGGCACGCACCGGTAACCTTGCGCTCGCCGCAAAATAGAATACACAGCTAAATGCACCGATCCCCGATGCTACAAACCCCAAGTGTCAACGTCGCAACACTAGAAGAATTGGACGCCTAAGATCACGCACACGCCCAATAGCGCAAGGATTAGTCCGCCAATCCAAACTTGCGACCGAATATTCTCATACTGAACCACTTTCATGCGACCGCGAAGTGCATCGAGTCCCGTCGCCGGCTCGCGCTTGACAAATCCAACATCAATACCGGGATCTTCTACCGGTTCGGCATCCCGCGCGCGAAGGGTCGAATTCTCTCCGGGCAGCGCCTTTCCCGTCTGTCTCAAGATTTTTCGCTCGGCACCCATTTTCCGTCTCCTGAGGAATTGGGACCGTGAAGCGAAACCTATACCTTGCATTGGCGCGCATAGTTGATCCTGGTCAACATGCCCGAACGCTACCAGCAAGCCTGAATCGGGCTTTTTCATTTACCAGAACCATCGCCACCCTGTCTGGACATCCGGTCCTCCTACCTTGCCGGGCGTGCGTCGCCCGGCCGTCGCTTCGACAATGCGGCGAAGCACGCGCTGCGCGAGATGATCGGCCTGATCCAACAGAAATCGAACCTGTCGAAGGAAGACGCCTACACCCTCTGCTCGATCGCCGCCGACCTGCATGTCAGCCA
>CAYYBI010000110.1:0-19302 GCA_964469835.1 uncultured Rhodospirillaceae bacterium | reverse complement strand
CGACACACCCGCGGACGCCCCCCTATTGCTCGCGCTTGGCCGCCTCCATCCCAACAAGGGATTTGATATCCTGCTCGACGCGCTCGCACAGGTTCCGGGCGCCTTTCTGTGGCTGGCAGGCGACGGCCCGATGAAGCAACGTTTACAGCAGGATGTGCAGAAGTTCGGCATCGCGCCGCGCGTAAGGTTCCTGGGTTGGCGCACCGATATCCCCGCTTTGTTCGCAACGGCGGATATGCTTGTGTGCCCGTCACGGCACGAGCCACTTGGAAATGTCGTGATCGAATCTTGGGCGCATCGCCGGCCGGTAATTGCCGCCGCCGCGCAAGGACCCGCAGGCCTGATCGTCGACGGCGAGAACGGACTGCTCGTGCCTGTCGAGGACGCGGACTCCCTGGCGAAAACCATTACGCGGCTATCGCAGACACTTGATCTGGCAAACGCTTTGATAGCAGGTGGGCGGACCGCCTATGAAGCCAGCTTCACGGAAACCTCGGTTGTCGCGCAATACCGCGATTTTTTTGAGCAGGTAAAGCGCTAATGTGCGGCATCGCAGGCATCATGACGCGAGATGGCTCGGCACCGGATCCAAAGGCGATCGAGAGATTTCGGCAAGCCGTGCATCACCGCGGCCCGGACGGCGACGGTATCCATCGCTCGGGCAACCTCGCGATGATCCAGACTCGGCTCGCCGTAATCGATCTCGAAACCGGCGACCAGCCGCTATACGAGCCCCGCGGGGCCGCACTCGTCGCAAACGGCGAGATCTACAACTATGTAGAATTGCGCCGGGAGCTTTCGAATGTCGAATTTTCGACCCAATCGGACTGCGAACCGCTGCTCCATTTGTACCGAAGCATGGGCAATCGCTACACCGATTCGCTGCGGGGAATGTACGCAATCGCGATCCACGATCCAGTGGAAGACGCGCTGATCCTGAGCCGCGACCCCTTCGGCATTAAACCGCTTTACTATATCGAAACGGCACAGTGCTTTGCTTTCGCCTCGCAGCCCATCGCCCTCATCGACGCCGGATTGATCGCCGCCGAACTGGTGCCCGACCGCCGCGACGAACTGCTGCAGGTCCAATTTACCTGTGGCCGCGAAACGATCTACCGTGGGATCAATCGGGTGTTGCCTGGCGAAACCCTGATCGTGCGCAACGGCCGTATCGTCGACCGGTTGCGCCAGTCCGCCCTTCCCGACGACGACCGCAACCCCGCCAATGTTGGTGAATCGCTCACCCAGCTTGACCAAATTCTCGAGGATAGCGTCGAAATCCATCAGCGGTCCGACGTTCCCTACGGACTGTTCTTTTCCGGTGGAATCGATTCCAGCGCGATCCTGGCAATGATGCACCGGCTCAATGAACGCCCGGTTCGCACGTTCACAGTGGGATTCAGCGGCACAAAGGTTCAAGACGAACGCGAACATGCCCGGGTGCTCGCACAATCGGTGTCCGCCGAGCATGTCGAGGTCGAATTCGACGAATCCGATTTCTGGTCGTTATTGCCGCGGATCGCGGCCGACATGGATGATCCGGCCGCAGATTACGCGATACTGCCGACGTGGAAGCTGGCGCAGACCGCCGCACGAGATCTCAAAGTCGTGTTATGCGGCGAAGGTGGCGACGAACTGTTTGCCGGCTATGGAAGATACCGGACTCTGCTTCGGCCATGGTGGCTCGGAGGACGGGCGATCCGGGCGCGGGGCATCTTGGACGGGCTCGGCGTGCTCCGCGAGGAGAGCAACCGTTGGCGGGACGGACTTACCGCATCCGAGGCCATGGCGGCCGGTCGCGGACGAACGCGGCTCCAAATCGCCCAAGCAACCGATTGCGCGGATTGGCTTCCGAATGACCTGTTGACCAAGCTGGATCGCTGCCTGATGGCGCATGGTGTGGAAGGACGGACGCCTTTTCTCGATCGACGCGTCGCCACCTTCGCATTCAACCTGCCCGATCAGCTCAAGATTCGCGAAGGCAAGGGAAAATGGCTGTTGCGACGCTGGCTCGGCGGCGCGATGCCGGACGCAAAACCGTTCGAGCGTAAACGCGGCTTTACCGTTCCCGTGGGCGAATGGATCAATCGTCAGGCAGACCGGCTCGCCCCCCTTGTTGCCGCGACGCCGGCTATTGAGGAAATTGCCAAGCCGGATGCGGTCACACGATTATTCGCCACGAATAACAAGCGCACGAGGTTCGCCGCTTGGACACTCCTTTTCTATGCGCTCTGGCATCGGCGGCATATGGAGGGCATAACCGCCGAGGGGGACGTTTTCGACATGCTGGCGCACCAATGACCGGTTGACGCCAAACAGACGAGAGGCGCGCAATGACACAATCCTATGACCTGCTCATCACCAACGGCATCTGCGTAACGCCAAACGGTATCGCAGAGGCCGATATCGGCGTTCGAAACGGCAAAATCGTCGATATCGGCGTACCGTCAGGAGTCGCCGCGGAAACGGTTTTCGACGCACGGGGATTGCATGTCCTGCCGGGTGTCATCGATACCCAGGTGCATTTCCGTGAACCGGGCATGGAGCATAAGGAGAATCTGGAGAGCGGCACACGGGCTGCCGTAAGGGGCGGTGTCACCTCTGTTTTCGAAATGCCCAATACATCCCCGTTGACCGATTCCGCCGCCGCGCTTGCCGAAAAATTTAAGCGCGCGGCAGGACGCGCCTGGACCGATCACGCTTTCTTCGTCGGCGCCACCGGGGAGAACGCTTCCCAGTTGCGGGAATTGGAGCTGATTCCCGGATGTTGCGGCGTCAAGATCTTCATGGGTTCGTCCACCGGCAACCTGCTGGTCGAGGACGATGCCACATTGGAGAAGGTGCTGCGCGCCAGCCGACGCCGGTGCTCGGTCCACGCGGAGGACGAATTCCGCCTACGCGACCGTTTTGAAATCGCCGAAAAGGGCGGGCACCCGCGGGCGCATCCGGATTGGCGTGACCCCGTATCGGCCCTGACGGCGACCCAGCGAATCGTCCGATTGGCGCGTAAGACCGGACATCCCGTGCATGTGCTGCACATCTCGACCGCCGAGGAAATTGCGTTTCTCGGCGAGAATAAGGATATCGCCACGGTCGAAGCTACACCGCAGCACCTGACGCTGGAAGCGCCCGACTGTTACGACCGCTTGGGCGCCCTGGCGCAAATGAACCCACCGATCCGGGATGGTCGGCACAGGGCCGGGCTGTGGCACGGGCTGCAAACGGGAATCGTCGACGTCATCGGATCCGATCACGCGCCCCATTCCCTTGAAGAAAAATCCAGCCCGTATCCGCGCAGCCCCTCCGGAATGCCGGGAGTCCAGACGCTCGTGCCGATCATGCTCAATCACGTCAATGCGGGACGGCTGAGCCTGGAACGTCTGGTCGATTTGACCGCCGCCGGCCCACAACGCCTGTTTGGGATTGCCGGCAAGGGACGTATCGCGGTCGGCTATGACGCCGACTTCACGATTGTCGACTTGGCGGCAAAGCGGACGATTGAAAACGCCTGGATTGAAAGCATATGCGGATGGACGCCCTATGACGGAATGCAGGTCACCGGCTGGCCGATTGCCACCCTAATTCGAGGCCGAATTGCGATGCGCGAGGATACCTTAAGCGAAGCGCCGGGGGGTCGCCCGATAAGGTTCAACGACAGTCTGATCCCATCCGCCGACGCTTAGTGCGCGAGGTTGGAAACTTCCGGCGTGTGAAGCTCCGGTCCCGGTTGCGCTTTC
Organism: uncultured Rhodospirillaceae bacterium; assembly: GCA_964469835.1. Classification (GTDB taxonomy): domain Bacteria; phylum Pseudomonadota; class Alphaproteobacteria; order UBA8366; family UBA8366; genus JAOTYV01. Next base: position 15,565 of record CAYYBI010000110.1, on the reverse strand, counting down.
TTTCGCTGAGCCAGATCTTCCACCGCCGTGGCGATTTCCATCAAGGCGAACGTCGCATCGCCGCCCGAATAGGTGCTCGTCAGAATCGCGCTGGCAAGAGGCTTGAGCTGCGCGACCAGATTGCGGTCAGCGCGGCGTGGACGAACATAGATCTTTTCCACAATTTGGAGCAGAGCCTGAAAATCATCGGCGATGCCAGCAAACTGAGTCTCAACAATGCGTGGAATAGCATTTTCGACGATGGTTATTATCCGGCCCAATTGCGATTTGGTCTCGCTCGTAATTGTACCTTCATCAAAGGCGATTATGACCATACTGATAAGAAACGCGATTTGATACGAGGCGCTGATAAGTCGCGTTTCATTCATTTCCGCCATTAGCGCCGCAATTTCCATATTCAGAGAGTCGGTATCGATTGAACGCCCTTCCAGTTTGTCTTTCAGCGTATTGGGCACCTGGAACCGCGTCGATCCAACTGTATTCAATCGATCACGACGGTCCGGCCCAAAATAATCCGCGGTGACCACGAAAAGGTTGCGCCCGTTCACAATTCTCTCGATACGCGAAAAAAGCTGGGCCGGCGCCAGCGGCTTGACCAGCAAGGTATCAGCGCCGCTGTCGATGACTCGTCGCACCAGATCGCGGTCGGATCGCCAACTTGTCATGATAATCGCGATAAACGGATTGCGGCCGACTTTGCCGCTCCGAATGTCGCGCACCAGCTCGGTCGCATCGCCATCCGGCATGTTCACGTCGAGTATCAGTAGATCGGCCCCCGTCGTATTCAGAATCTCCGTCAGCAGCGACAGGCGGCTTATCGCGCGAATATTCCGATATCCGTCATTGTTCAACGCATTGCGAAAACTCTGCCGCATATAGGCATCGCCATCTGCGAGAAGAATATTCGCGCCCGACTTTATCAATCCGTCCATCGACCAGTCTCCCCGGCGAGCGCCCTGACCTTGGGCGTAAACATAAAATTTGTCTAAAATTCAATTAACATTGAATTATCAAACATTTATCATTATTCGCACAAAGAGAAAATTATCCTATGATACCGGTCACAGGTTGCAAAAATAAGTATGGATACAGTTGGAAGGACGGCACGATCAGGAACCCCGAAAGGAAACCCCGGAGCCGGTCCTCAACGCAGGCCGGAAATATCCCGGACCAAGCAGGCGGTCTTACTCGGCGGCGATGGTAGCCTGGGCCGCTGCGAGCCGGGCAATCGGCACCCGGAATGGCGAGCAGGAAACATAATCCAGGCCAACGGATTCGCAAAACTTGATGGATGCGGGATCGCCGCCGTGCTCGCCGCAAATGCCTAGCTTAATGGTCGCCCGGGTCTCGCGTCCGCGATCAGCGCCAATCTTGACCAGCTCGCCAACACCCGATTCATCGATCGAGACGAAGGGATCGTGGGCGAAGATGCCTTGACGTTCATAGGCCTGCATGAAGCTCGCCGCATCATCGCGGCTCAACCCATAAGTCGTTTGCGTCAGGTCGTTGGTACCGAAGCTGAAGAATTCCGCCGCACCCGCGATTTCCCCGCTACGCAGCGCGGCCCGGGGCAGTTCGATCATCGTACCGACTATATAGTCCGGCCGCTGTCCGCGCTCGCTCGTGACGGCATCCGCCACACGGTCGATTACAGCTTTGAGAATTTCCAACTCGCGGAGCGTTGCAACCAACGGCACCATGATTTCGAGTTGCACCGCCTCGCCGGTCTTTTCACGGACTTCCAGCGCAGCCTCGAAGATTGCCCGCGCCTGCATCTCGGGTATTTCCGGATAGCTGATCGCGAGTCGGCATCCACGATGACCCAGCATCGGGTTGGACTCTTCCAACTGCAACGCCCGCTGGCGCACCCTGTCCACGGTCATGCCGGAAGCCTTGGCCACCTCGGCGAGCTCTTCTTCACCCTTGGGAAGAAACTCGTGCAGCGGCGGATCCAGCAACCGGATGGTAACCGGCAGCCCTTTCATGATCTCGAATATCTCGATGAAATCGGCGCGCTGCATCGGCAATATCTTGCTCAGCGCGGCGCGGCGCGACTTCTCGTCGGCGCCGACGATCATTTCCCGCATCGCGACAATTCGGTCGGCGTCGAAAAACATGTGCTCGGTCCGGCACAGGCCAATCCCTTCCGCGCCGAATTCGAGGGCGGTTCGGCAATCTTCGGGCGTCTCCGCGTTTGTGCGGATGCGCATCCGCCGGATCTCGTCCGCCCATGCCATAATGCGCGCGAAATCGCCGGACAGTTCCGGCTGGATTGTCGGCACCCGGCCCAGCATCACCTCGCCGGTGGCGCCATCGATCGTGATTTCTTCGCCTTCCTTAATCGAAAGGTCGCCGACCAACATGACCTTGGTGCGATAATCGACGCGCAATTCTCCGGCGCCCGCAACGCAGGGCCGGCCCATGCCGCGAGCAACCACCGCGGCGTGACTGGTCATCCCGCCCCGCGTGGTCAGAATGCCCTGAGCCGCATGCATGCCGTGAATATCTTCCGGGCTGGTCTCGATCCGCACGAGCACGACTTTGGCCCCATCCTCGGCGGCTTTTTCGGCCTGATCCGCGCTGAACACCACCCGGCCCGAGGCTGCGCCCGGTGACGCCGGAAGCCCCCGGGCAACCACCTTGCGATCCGCATCGGGATCCAATGTCGGGTGCAGCAGTTGATCCAGCGAAGACGGTTCAATCCGCGAGACCGCCGTTTTTCGGTCAATCAGCCCCTCATCGACCATATCGGCCGCAATTTTGAGTGCCGCTGCCGCCGTGCGCTTCCCGGCACGCGTCTGCAGCATGTAGAGCTTGCCCCGCTGAACCGTGAATTCGATGTCCTGCATGTCGGTGTAATGCGTTTCCAGGCGCCTGCGGACGCCGTCGAGCTGCCCGAAAACTTCCGGCATGACTTCTTCCATGGCGGGCAGGTCGGACCCGTTCTGCCGCCTGCCTTCGAGGGTCAAATGCTGCGGCGTGCGAATGCCCGCGACCACATCCTCGCCCTGCGCGTTAACGAGGTATTCGCCGTAGAACAGGTTGTTGCCGGTCGAAGGGTCACGCGTGAACGCAACACCAGTCGCACAATCCTCGCCCATATTGCCGAAGACCATCGCCTGGACATTGACGGCGGTGCCCCAGTTTCCCGGAATGCCATGCAGGCGCCGATAGGTGACGGCACGCTGAATCATCCAGCTGTTGAAGACGGCCTTGATCGCGCCCCAAAGCTGTTCCTTCGGGTCCTGCGGAAAGGGGCGCCCCAATTCCGCGGCCACCTTTTCCATATACCCGGCCACTACCGATTTCAAATCGTCGGCGGTGAGCTCCGTATCGAGGAATACACCCCGATCCTCCTTGTGCAAGTCCAGCAAGTCTTCGAAGTGATAGTGGTCGACACCCAGAACGACGTTGCTGTACATCTGGATAAATCGTCGATAGCTGTCATAGGCGAAGCGGGCATCGCCGCTGTGTTTGGCGAGGCCTTCGACCGTCTCGTCATTCAACCCGAGATTCAGCACGGTATCCATCATGCCCGGCATCGATACCCGGGCACCGGACCGCACAGAAACCAGTAGCGGGTTTTTCAGATCACCGAATCGCGCATCGACCTCTTGCTCGATCCGCGCGAGTGCCGCCTCGACTTCCTGCGCCAACGCGTCGGGAAATGCCTTCCCGTGGTCATAGAAATAGGTGCACAACTCGGTAGTAATCGTGAATCCGGGCGGCACGGGCAGGCCCAAATTCGACATTTCGGCGAGATTAGCCCCCTTACCGCCTAGAAGATTGCGCATTTCGGCCCGGCCTTCCGCCGTTCCGTCGCCAAAGCTGTAAACCCATTTTTCCATACTATAAATTAACCCTCGATCTTCGAGAAATCGGCCGCATGTCGGAGCGTATCGCCAATCGCCGACAGCAAACGCAATCTATTTTTCCGCAAGGCCCCATCGTCGATATTCACGGTGACGCACTCAAAGAAATCGTCGACTGGCTTCCGCAATCCGGCCATCGCGCTCATCGCCGATGCAAAGTCCTCTTTTCCGAGCGATGAATTGGCCAATGCCGATACCTTTTCGAGCGCCGAAAAGAGAGCGGTTTCCTCCTTTTGAGCAAAAGCGTTCTTGTCCACGTTTCCGTTGTAGTCGGTCTTATCTTTTTTTTCCTCGATCCTCACGATATTTGCCGCCCGCTTATAGGCAACCAGCAAATTGGCGCCGTCGTCCGCCCCCAAGAATTTCTCCAGCGCCTCCACCCGCGCCAGTAGCCGAACCAAATCGTCTTCCGTCCCGCCGCCCGGGCGGTCGACCGCAAAGACCGCGGAAATCAGGTCGTGACGGACACCGTGGTCCCGCAAACTCACCTTCAACCGGTCGGCGAAGAATTCGAGAAGATCGCCCAATTGCCGCCCGCGCACAGCCTGACTGAGGTCACCTTTCGCGGTCGCTTCTATGCCGGCGCGCACCGCGGCGTTGTCCTGATTTAGGTAACCAGTTATGGCCGTTTGGAATACATCTCCTAAGGACAATCGAAGGTCGTTCTCCCGTACTAGACGGATTACGCCCAAGGCGGCGCGGCGCAACCCGTATGGATCGCGCGAGCCGGTCGGCTTTTCATCGATCGCGAAAAACCCCGCCAGGGTATCGATCTTGTCCGCAAGCGCCACACAGACCGAGATCGGTGCCGTCGGGCATTGGTCGTTCGGACCAAGCGGGGAATAATGCTGGGCGATCGCGGTCGCGACCTCGGGATGCTCGCCGTCGTTCAGGGCGTAGTACCGCCCCATGACCCCTTGCAATTCGGGGAACTCGCCGACCATTCCGGTGACGAGATCCGCCTTGCAAAGCCGCGCCGCCGACGCAACCCGGTCCCGATCGGCGCCTGGCACATGCGGCGCCAGCGAAACCGCAAGCGCCTGCAGGCGGTCCACCTTGTGGTCGAGCGTTCCCAGCTTGGCGTGAAACACGATGTGTTCGAGCTGCGGCACCCGGCTGGCGAGGCTCTCCTTGCAATCCTGATCCCAGAAAAATTTGGCATCCGCCAGGCGCGCCCGCAGCACCCGTTCGTTACCCGCGACGATGCGCGCGCCGCCATCCGCGGTTTCGATATTGGCGACCATGCCGAATCGCGACGCCAAGGCGCCGTCCTTGTCGAGCAGCGAAAAATATTTCTGATGCGTCCGCATCGACGACGTCAAGACCTCATGAGGCACGTCCATGAAGGCGTCGTCGATTTCGCCGATCAACACGACCGGCCATTCGACAAGGCCAGTCACCTCGTCCAGCAAGGCCGGATCCTCTCTTACCGCCAGATTTTTCGCAGCGGCGAGCGCGTTTAAACCCTCTTGGATGCGCGACCGCCGTTCCGCCGGATCGACGACGACCTTGGCCCTTTCGAGCTTATCCCGGTACTGCTTGAACGTTTTAACGGTGACTGCCGCCGGTGCATGGAACCGATGGCCGACGGTAGCGTTCGTCATCGCCAGACTACCGCCCTGAAGATCGACGACGCCATCGAGCGATTTTCCATCGAATACCGCGAGCACCGAATGAAGCGGCCGGACCCAGCGAAACCCCGTATCCGCCCAGCGCATGGATTTCGGCCATGGCAGCTTCGCGATCGCGTCGGTCACGATGTCCGGCAACACATCGGCGCTTGCCAGCCCTTTCCGCTCGGTCACGGCAAACAAGAACGTGCCTTTCGCCGTTTCGCGTTGTTCACATTGATCGACCGATTCAAGTCCGACACTGCCGAGAAACCCTTGGACAGCCTTATCGGGCGCATCAATTCGCGGCCCGCGCCGTTCCTCGCGAAGGTCCGGCTGCGTTGCGGGTATGCCCTCGACCACCAGCACAAGCCGCCTGGGCGTGGCGTAGCACTGCGCCCCGGTATTCTCCAGCCCCGCCTTGCCCAACCCCTCGACCACCAGACGGCGTAAATCCTCGGCGGCCCGTCCCTGCATGCGCGCGGGAATTTCTTCGGAACGAATTTCGAGCAGCAGCTCCGGCATTACAGATGGCCCTGGCTTTGCAGCCAGCCGGCGCAGCACGCCTTGGCCAGTTCCCGCACCCGAAGAATATAGGACTGCCGTTCGGTCACGCTGATCACGCCGCGGGCATCGAGCAGATTGAACAAATGGCTGGCTTTGAGACAATGATCATAAGCCGGAAGCGGCAGTTTCGCCTCGGTCAGCGCGATGCATTCACACTCTGCGTCCGCGAAATGCCGCAACAGCATCGCCGTATCGGCGCGCTCGAAATTATAGGCGGAGTATTGCCGTTCCGCCTCCAGGTAGACGTCGCCGTAACTCTTGCCGCCCTTATCCGCGGGCACGCCGTCCCAATCGAGGTCATAAACCCGTTCGACGCCCTGGACATACATGGCGAGTCGTTCGAGGCCATAGGTCAGCTCGGTACAGACAGGGTTGCAGTCGAACCCGCCGACCTGCTGAAAATAGGTGAATTGGCTGACTTCCATCCCATCGCACCAAACCTCCCAGCCCAAGCCCCAGGCGCCAAGCGTCGGGCTCTCCCAATCGTCCTCGACGAATCGAATATCATGCTGCATCGGATCGATACCCAGCGCCTCCAGGCTGCCGAGGTAAAGCGCCTGACTCTCGGCCGGCGACGGCTTCAGGATGACTTGGAACTGGTAATAATGCTGCAGGCGGTTGGGATTTTCGCCATAGCGCCCATCGGTCGGCCGCCGCGACGGCTGCACATAGGCGACATTCCAGGATTCCGGTCCGAGGGCCCGCAGGGTGGTCGCCCAATGGAATGTGCCCGCGCCGACCTCCATATCATAGGGTTGGAGGATGACACAGCCATGGCTCGCCCAAAACTGCTGGAGCGTCAAGATAAGCGATTGAAAGCTATTGTCGGAGGCCATTGTTCGGCCTGTCCCCGTGCGGCCCCGATGTGACGCGGCGCAACATACTCAGGCCCCGCTGACCGGTCAATAAGGACAACCCTTCTTGCCGCAATGCTTTGCCGATTTCGCGACAACGAAGGTGCCGCAAACCGGACACTCGCTCATTTCCCCCGATACCTGAGAATCCTTCACGCTTTCCTGTTCCAGCCGTTTCTTGCGTTTTTCATCCAAACGGCTGACGAATTTGAAGCCATACCAAACGCCGAGCACGACAAGAACGAGTATCAGGAGCTTTCCCAGTCCGAACCCAAACATGACACAATTTCCTTGAGACACCTGCGCGGGCCGCACCGCACCGGCAAGATTTTCTCAGAGCCCGTATCGGCTCCATATACCACGTTCCTCGACCGCGCCGACCATGTCCCGTGCCCAAGTCAATTGTCGGCCGTCCATGCGCAGCTTCCGCTGAATCCAGCTGCGCGACTGCTCCACGCGCCGCAACCGAACCTTTTCGCCAAACATTTCCCGCATTTTTGGCCTGAGATCGGCAATCCCGTCGACCAATCCCATCTCCGCGGCTTGCCGACCGCTCCAGAAATCGCCGGAAAACAGGGATTTATCCGCACCAGTCAATTTCTCGCCGCGGCGGCTGCGGACGAATTCGGCGAACTGCTCATGCAGGTCCTTCTGAATTGCCTTCAGATGACGCACATCCTTCGCGTTCTCCGGCTGAAAGGGATCGAGTTGCGCCTTCCGGTCGCCGGCGGAGTAGACCCGCCGTTCGACACCGATTTTCTCAAGCAGACCGGTAAAACCGAAGCCGGCGCTGATAACGCCGATAGAACCGACAATCGATGCGCCGTTCGCATAAACTTCGTCCGCCGCGCAGGCCAGCCAATATCCACCCGACGCTGCAACATCCTCGCAAAAAGCGTAAACCGGCACGGATTTCTCCACGGCCAGATCGCGTATCCGCCCGGCAATCAGGGCCGATTGCACCGGCGAACCGCCTGGAGAATTAACCGCCAGGGCGACCGCTTTGAGCCGCGGCAATTCGAATGCCTTTTCGATCGGATCCGCCAAATCATCCAGCGTGAGGCCGCCACGCCGGATACCACCGAGTTGCCCGATAACCCCGGACAACCGCAATACGGCAACATTCGGCGCGCGCTCGAAGCGTTTGGCGAGTCGCGGACCCACCACCGGGACGCCGCTTAACCAAGATTTCGATTTATTCTCTGTCATGTGCGCTAACTTGGTGTATCGACGGCGGTTTGCCAAGGTTGCGGCCTAATATGAGAGCGCCTCGCCGTGCCGGAGCACCGCCTCGGCGGCGGGTGTATAACCGCCGTCGCTGTCATGCAAGATCATCCCCCCGGTCAGCCGCAAGGGCGCCTTTGATCCCTTTCTAGCGTGGATCAACACGCGCTTCGCCTCTCCCGGCGCGCCATCATCCGACGCACGCGGCCAGAGCGGAAAAACAACGATCCCGCCCGCTCGTTCCCGCAGCAACGCAACGATTTCATCCAGCCGATCGGCCCTGTGGATGAGCGTGATCCCACCCTTGGGCGCCGCCATCTCGGCGCAAAACGCGATCCAGTCTGCAAGTTTGGCATCTCCTTCCACCGTCTCTATCGCATCATCCGGCGACGTACGGCGATCGGCCCGCGATTGCTGCAGGTAGGGTGGGTTCGCAAAGACCTGGGCAAAACTTCCCGGCTTCAATTCCGGCGGCGGGCGAAGCAAACTCCCAATCAAGATGACAATCCGCTGGTCCATCATATTGATGCGGGCGTTCTCGCGCGCTTCCTGGGCTCGCAGCGGCTGCAACTCCAAGCCGGTAATCCGGTCGACGGGCACACGTTCGGCATAGCAGAGCGCCGCCGCGCCGCCACCACAGCCGACATCCAACACTGCTTGATCCGGCGAAACCGCCGGGACGGCAGCCGCCAGCAAAACCGGATCGATGGCCGCCCGGTAGCCCGAGGACGGTTGCAGCAAGGTGATCCTTCCGTCGAGCAACCGGCCGGTCGCCCCCGTCACCCTCCCGCCGTCCAACGCGCCATACTCCTCCAATAAACGCATGGCGATCGAGAAATCTTCCGCCCGTACCATGAGGCGCCGCGGTATGGCGGAAACCGATCCTTCGAGAACGCTTGTATGGCTGTCGAGCACCACCGAGTTGATGCCCCGCTCGGACAGCAAGGCCTGAAACCACGACAACCGCACCAGATCGTTGGTTCTTAAGATTTCACGCATTCCGTCCCCGACCAGTCCATGGTGCATCCGCTGCTCTTGACCCGCCGAAGGGTTGCACTATGCTCCCTGCAACCTAGTCGAGACGTCAAGGTCGGGAGAGCGAACCATTGGGCACCGTGGTCAGCCTAGACGGCTCGCGGCGGGGCCGAAAGCCCAGCCTTGAAGCCATTCATAGCCTTGTCCGCGATGAGCTGACACAGGTCAATCAGGTTATCGTGGATAACATGGATAGCCCGGTCACGCTGATCCCGCAGCTCGCCGGTCATCTTGTCGCGGCCGGAGGAAAACGGCTCCGGCCGGTCCTGACGCTGGCGTCGGCAAAGCTTTGCGGATACGAGGGAAATCGGCAGATAGCCCTCGCCGCCTGTGTCGAATTCATTCATACCGCCACGCTGCTGCACGACGATGTCGTCGATGAATCCATGCTCCGGCGCGGTCGCGACAGCGCCAATGCGGTTTGGGGCAATCAGCCCTGCGTCCTGGTCGGCGATTTTCTGTTTTCGCGATCGTTCGAACTGATGGTCATGGACGGCTCAATTCGTGTGCTGCAGATTCTTTCGCATGCGTCGTCGGTCATCGCCGAGGGCGAGGTCATGCAGCTCATGACGACGAATGACACCGCGACCAGCGAGGAAGACTACCTGCAGGTCATCCGGGCCAAGACCGCCACGCTGTTCGCGGCGGCGGCACGGATTGGCGCCGTGGTCGCCGACCGTCCGCGAGTCGAGGAACAGGCACTCGAGAGCTATGGCATGAATTTGGGGATTGCCTTCCAGCTCATTGATGATGTCCTGGACTATTCGGCGGTGCAGGCGGAGCTTGGCAAGACCGTTGGCGACGACTTCCGGGAAGGAAAAATCAGCCTGCCCGTTGTGCTGGCCTGGCGCCGCGGTAGTCCGGAGGAGCGGGCCTTCTGGCGCCGAACGCTCGAGAAACTCGAACAGGAAGACGGCGATTTCGATCATGCCGTCGAGTTGATGGAAAAGCGGGGCGCGCTGAAGGATACGGTCGAGCGGGCGCGTCACTACGGCGCCATCGCCCGCGACGCGCTGGGGATATTCCCGGACGGCAAGGTAAAAAGAGCCATGACCGAAGCGATCGATTTTGCCATTGAACGCGCCTATTAACCTGGGCAACGACGGTTTCCGCGCTTCCTTGCCAGGCGGGCATGCATTTTTCCAATGCAGCCATTAAAGCGGAACGCCGGAAAAATAACCAAATACTAACGATTTTAGTGCCAATTTACCGCCGAGTGTCTCGGCGTATCCATACCCACGTCCGTTTAAAACACGGGAGCCGCGGAGGGGACGCACACGAAATTAGCAAACGCGGCAATGGATTCGCTTACTATTGGAGGTATTAATGCGTAGCGGATTTTTGGCGACATGCCTGTTTTGCCTAGTATTATCGAGCCCGGCGGCGGCGCAGAAACCCGTACCGGGTGCTGATAAGTTCTATTTCGGACTGCTCGGGGGCATTGTCGTCGCGCCCGATGAGGACGTCGACGGCACGAACGGCTTTTCCGGCGACCAGTCATATGAAACAGGATTCACCTTCGGCGGCGTCTTTGGATACAAGTTCCGCTTCGGTCCGCGTTTAGAGGCCGAATTTACCTACCGGCGCAACAGCCTCGACACCTTGGAGGTCGAAGATGACGGCGGCTTGGGCACAGCGCTGGGATTTGGCGATCTGAGCAACACCACGGCCAGCTCGGGCGGCACAATATGGTCTATGTCCGGAATGCTAAACGGCTGGTTTGATTTTCATCTGACGCCGTCATGGGTTCCCTATGTTGGCGGCGGGGCCGGTGTTACCTATGCCTCGATCAGCACCGATGGCTCGGGTCTCAATCTCATCGATGGCTCGGATACGCAATTTGCGGGTCAGGTCGGCGCCGGCATCGCCTATTTGCACGGCGAATTTCTGACATTTTCGCTCGACTATCGATATTTGAGAACCCTGGAAATGGAGTTCAGCGACACGGCCACCGGCGCGGGCGTGGATGCCACCTATCAAACGCACAACATTATGTTCACCATGCGCGGCGCCTTCTGAACCCAAGCCATCATCTCCGCAGCTGCCGGCACAGTGGGCGCCGTAAGGCTTGCCAAACCGGCGGCTAGCGTCTTCGACCGTATCGGCGTTATCCGATACGGTCGACGCATCGCATTTCCGGCCTGTCCCGGATTACATCGAAATTCTGGCGATCGCTTGACGTGCCGACGATATCGTCGCCTTGGGTCCGGCGACGGCAAGGTGCGGTCGGGCCTGGCCCCGATCCCGACGGAAACAATGCCTCCAATTTGAAACCCTGTTCCGCTTGTTTTGCTGGTCGGGGAGAGAGGATTCGAACCTCCGGCCCCTACGTCCCGAACGTAGTGCTCTACCAGGCTGAGCTACTCCCCGCCAAGAGCGTGCCTTATATACCGGGGACAAAGCCTTGGCAACGGCTGGAGCCTATGCGTCTAATGCTACATCGAAGCGGGAGAGGACAGAATGAGCCGGCCGAACGAACTGTCCGTAAGTGCTTTATCCAAAATGATTTCCGAAGGGTCGATGAGCTCGACCGAGATCGTCCAGGCCTGCCTCGCGCGTATCGCCGAACGGGAAGATACCGTCGGTGCGTGGCAATATCTCGACCCCGGCCAGGCGCTCGCCCAGGCGGCCGAGCGCGATGCCACACCCTCGCGCAGCCCGCTCCACGGCATCCCCGTGGGTCTGAAGGACGTGATCGAGACGGCGGACATGCCGACGACCTATGGATCGCCGATCTATCGGGATCACATGCCGAGCGAAGATGCCCTGATCACCCAGCGGCTGCGCGCCGCCGGGGGGGTCATTCTCGGCAAAACCGTCAGCACGCAGTTCGCACACCGCACGCCGGGCAAGACCGCCAATCCGCGAAATCCGGCGCATACGCCGGGCGGCTCGTCGAGCGGGTCCGCGGCCGCCACGGCCGATTACATGACGCCGCTCGCTTTCGGCACCCAGACGGCCGGTTCGGTGATCCGTCCCGCCGCCTTTTGCGGCGTGATCGGCTTCAAACCGAGCTTCGGCTGGACAAATTTCAACGGCGTCAAAAACCTATCCGCCTCCTTGGATACGCTGGGATATTACGTCCGCAGCCTGGACGACCTCCCCTTGGTTCACCGCGTACTCAACGCAACGCTCCTGCCGGGCCCGGCGGACGGCGCGCTATCCGACGCGCCGCGTATCCTGGTGTGCCGCACACCGGCCTGGAACGAGGCAACCCCGGCCGGCAAGGCGATCCTCGAAGAAACCGCCGATCGATTGGCCGCCGCCGGCGCGACGGTAAACGATCTCGACCTCGACCCCATATTCGCGGGGGTCTTCGATGCCCATACCATGGTGATGAGTTATGAGATGGCGCGCCATCTGGCAGTCGAACGGCGCGACCATTGGGCAATGATCAGCCCGCCGACCCAGTCCTACATCGAGGCCGGCGAGGCCTGCTCGCAGGAGACCATAACAGCGGCGCGGCTGGTGCTCGAACAGGCCCGCGAGAGGCTCTTGCGGTGCGTGGACTCACCCGATGTCATTCTAACCCCAAGCGCTCCGGGCGAGGCACCGGTCGGCCTCGCATCGACCGGCGACGCGATTTTCAACCGGATGTGGACATCGCTGCACGTACCCTGCCTGCATCTGCCCATCCGCAACGGGCCGCAGGGCCTTCCGCTCGGGATTACGCTGGCCGCCCGGACAGGCGCAGAGGAACGGCTCGTGGCAACCGCCAGATGGGCCGCGCAGCGTCTCGATCTTCCGCTATTCGGATGATGCGCCGTTCGGTCCCTTGCTGAAGGCCGCGCGCCAGAAATCGTAGACCACCATCAAGACGACGATCAGGATCACAATCCATAGGGCCGGTTCGGCGACAAATCGTACGAGGGTACTCAAAAACAGGATGAGCGCGAGCAAGGAAAGTGACGCTAAAACTTTATCCAACATGATCAATCACCGCTTCCGTTCATTCCTCGTCCGATGCCGTGGCGATATGTTGGCCCAGCCAACGCGCCGTTCGCAACAACCGGCCATCATCGCCCCGGCGTCCAATCAGCTGGCCACCGATCGGCAAACCGTTTTCCCCTTCCAACAGCGGCAGCGTCACCGCCGGGACGCCGCATAGCGTCCACAGGCTGCAAAACATCGGACTGCCGGTACTCTCAAGGCCGGCGGGAGCCTCCCCGGTCGTCGCAGGAGTCAAAATCGCATCATAGCGGTCGAATACCTCGTCGAGGCCCCCATTGAGAACCTCGATCCATTCGACGGCACGGTTGTAGTCGACGGCCAGGACCTGCTGGCCTTCGTCGATCATCTCGCGCAATGTCGGGCTCAGGCGATCGGCGCCGCGCTCCGCATAGCCGACGAAGCTCTTGGCAATATCCGCGCACATGATGAGCCGATGCCAATCGATCGCGCGCTCGAACGGTTCAGGCAATGAAATCGTGTCGCAGCGCTCACCTAGAAAATCGACCAGTTCGGAAAAGCCCTCGCGTGCATCCTCCGAGGCGTGATCCCATATCGGCGTCGGGGCAAAAGCAAAAACCGGATCGAGCGGCGGTTCGGCAGAGGCGGTTTCGAAAAGATGGGGCCGCCCGCGCGGACGCATATCCCGATCGCGGGCATCATAGGCGGTCAACGCGTCGGTAAGCATGGCCACGCCACCCAGGTCACGGGCAAACACGCCGACCGTGTCGAGCTGCCGTGAGATCGGCAGCACGCCATGCCGGGAAATCAGGCCATGCGTCGGCTTGTACCCGACCGTACCGCAATAGGCTGCAGGCCGGATGACGGAACCGTTGGTCTGCGACCCGATGGCGAGCGGCACCATATGCGCTGCGACCGCCGCCGCGGATCCGCTCGACGAGCCGCCGGGCGTATGGGCCGAATTGTGCGGATTGCGTGTTTTGCCGGGCGCGTAACAGGCCAATTCCGTCGTCACCGTTTTGCCCATGATAATAGCGCCGGCCTGCTTCAGCAGCGCGACCACCGCGGCGTCCTCGGTCGGTTGGCGGCCGGAATCGATCACGGTGCCGTTCTCGGTCGGCAAGTCCAACGTGTCGAATATGTCCTTCACGCCAACCGGCATTCCATGCAGCGGCCCACACGGCATCCCCGACGCTCGAATTGCGTCGACGGCACGCGCCTGCTCCAACGCGTAGTCCGGATCGAGCGCCGCCCACGCCTCTATCTCGCCGTCCACCGCCTCGATTCGCTCGAGATGCGCCACGACCACCTGCTCGGCCGTCACGACACCGTCGCGGAGTTGTTGGGCAAGGTCGACGGTGCTGAGTTCAACCAGGCTCATGACGTCGTTCCGATTGCCAGGCGCGCATTACCGGCCATCACTTTCCGTACACCAATGTGGGCAGCCACAAGGCAACTTGCGGGAAGACGTACAAAATACCCATGGCGAGGAAGACCATCGACAGGAATGGCAGTACCCCCTTGAAGATGTCGACCAACCTCACATGTGGCGGCGCAACGCCTTTCAAATAATAGGCCGCCATTGCCATGGGTGGTGTCAAGAAAGACGTCTGTAGATTGAGCGCAACCAGGATGCCGAAAAACAGCGGATCGACACCGAAATGCGGCAGCATCGGCAGGAAAATCGGCACGAAAATGATGATGATCTCCGACCACTCCAGCGGCCAGCCCAGCATGAAGATGATGAGCTGCGCCAGAATCAGGAACATGATCGGGCTGAGCTCCATCGCCAGCACCCAATCCCGAATCAAATCATGCCCGCCGAGATAGGAGAATACCGACGAGAAGGTCCAGGAACCGACGAACAGCCAGCACACCATGGCCGAGGTGCGAACCGTCAGATAGACCGATTCCTTTAACCGGTCCCAGGTCAGCGCACGATAGCCGATCGCCAGAACGAGACCGCCAATCGCCCCCATGGACGCCGCCTCGGATGGCGTCGCCAACCCGAACAGGATTGCACCCAACACCGAAAGAATAAGGAATGCCAGCGGGAAGAACGAGGTGACCATCATCATGAACACCTGCCCGGCCCCGAGCTCGGCTTCACCTTCCTCGACCTGCGGTTTCGGCGCGATCGACGGATTCCACCAGGCGCGCCCGATGACATAGAGAATATAAAGGCCGGCCAGCATGAATCCGGGAATAATCGCGCCGGCATAGAGCCGCACCACCGAGACGTTGGACGTCGCCGCATAGACGATGAGCATGATGCTCGGCGGGATGAGTATGCCCAGGGTGCCGCCGGCGCAGATGACGCCGGTGGCGAGCTTCCTTTCGTAGCCGGCCTTGAGCATCGCCGGCAGCGCCAGCAGGCCCATCAGGGTCACCACCGCGCCGATGATGCCGGAAGCCGTGGCAAACAGGGCACAGGTCGCCAACGCCGCTACGGCCATGGAACCGGGCACGTGGCGGGCCGCAAGCTGGATGCTGA
>CAYYBI010000109.1:0-9726 GCA_964469835.1 uncultured Rhodospirillaceae bacterium | reverse complement strand
CGAAGGTGACGGTGATTTCGATCGACGGCTTCGGCGTATCTGGGCCGAGTTGCTCGGAAGTGGCGCGGCAGCTTCGGCGCAACGGCATCGCGGCGGACCACCGGGATTGTCCGTCCTTGAAGCGGCAGCCGGGACGCGCGTTTCTCGAGGAGGCATCCACTCTCGGTGCCGATTTGCTGGTCAAGGGTGCCTATACACAGAGCCGGGTCCGCCAGATGATCTTCGGCGGCGCCACCGACCACATCCTGTCGAACGCCGAAATCCCGGTGCTGATGTCGCACTGATCGGCCGGACTTATGGTCGTGTGAATTCCTAAAGTACCGGTCGCGCGCGGAATCCGATCGGATTGGCGTGACCGGGCTTGAGCCTGCATTCTTCTTCAAGCATACGGACGGTGGCCGCGGGCAATCGAAATTTCGACCCCTGGCGCGCCCGGCGGCAGGTCACGGAATGACCGTTTGGTGGGGGGAGATCTATCCTGTGGAGATGTATTGCCGGAGGGCCTCGGTTTCGTGCTCGATTTCCGAGATCCGGCGTTTGACGACGTCGCCGATCGAGATAATACCGAGCAGGTCGCCGTCCTTCATGACCGGTAAATGGCGAATGCGCCGGTCGGTCATGAGCTGCATGATCTTGTCGATGCTGTCATCCGGCTGGCAGGAGATTACCGGGCTGGTCATCAGGTCGCTGACCTTCATCTTGAGACAGGAACCCTTGTGGCGTGCGATGCCGCGCACGATGTCACGTTCCGAGACGATGCCGACGATATTGCCGGATGCATCGCGGGCGAGAACCGCGCCGATGCCTTTTTCATTGAGGGTCCGGATCGCTGCGGCGATCGTGTCTGTGGGCGCGACGGCAACGACCTCGTCGCCCTTCGTTCTCAAGATGGATTCGACGTACATGGGCTTCTCCTATTCCCGTGCCGCTGAGCCGACCTATAGCATCCCCACCCATGCTGCAGCCTAACGGCCCGACAGGCATGTTCGCTCACTGTTTTCCTCCTACTATGATGCGTCTTTAACGGGATTTCGGCAAGGATAATGCACGCCCTTGCCCGGGCCGGGCCCGGGCGGGAACGCCGACTTTATCGAAATTTCGGCCGAAAACGGGCGATCAACCCATTTGGAAATCGAGCCCGATATCCAGCGCCTTGACGCTGTGGGTCAGGGCGCCCGAGGAAATCAGATCGACTCCGGTCGCCGCGACCCTGGCGACGGTTTCCGGGGTAATGCCGCCTGATGCCTCGACCAGCATCCGGCCATTCACGAGTGAAACGGCGCGGCGCATGGTGTCGGGATCCATATTGTCCAGCATGACCGCGTCGACGCCTAGCGGCAGGAGCAATTCGAGCTGGTCGAGCGTATCGACCTCGACCTGGATTTTCACCATGTGGCCGGCCCGCCGTCGTACCCGCGTGACCGCTTCGGTGATGCCCCCGGCAATGGCGACATGGTTGTCCTTGATCAGGACCGCATCATCGAGGCCGAAGCGGTGATTCATGCCGCCGCCGACCCGGACGGCGTATTTTTCAAGCGTCCGCAGGCCGGGCGTGGTCTTGCGGGTACAGATGATATGGGCCTTATGACCGGCGGTGGCGGCGACCATGCGCGCCGTAGAGGTCGCGATGCCGCACAGGCGGCTCAACAGGTTGAGCGCCGTACGTTCGCCCGACAGCAATGCCCGGGCAGAGCCTTCAACCAGGGCGATCCGTTCGCCGGCGGCAACATGGCTGCCGTCGGGCCGGTCGGCTACCAGCGTCACATTGGGATCGAGCATGGTGAACGCGGTGGCGGCGATATCCAGCCCCGCGACGACGCCCGCCTTGCGGGCGGATAGCTCGCCCCGCGCCATGGTGTCCATTTCGACGACGCCATCCGTGGTGAGGTCGCCCGCCCGGCCGAGATCTTCCTCGAGCGCGCCGCGAACCACGCTCTCGTATTGCAGGCGATGCAGCGGCAAATGATCCGGTTTCGCGACGGACCGCAGGTCAGGCTCGACAAGTTTGATCTTGGACATCAGCTCAACTCCAACATGCGTTCGACGCTGCGCCGTGCCCGTTCGGCCACGGCAGGATTGATTTCGACGCTTGGCGTCATATCACGAAGCGAATCGAGGATATTGGGCAAGGTGATCCGCTTCATATGGGGACACAGATTGCAGGGACGGACGAATTCGACATCCGGATATTCGGCGGCGACGTTGTCGCTCATCGAACATTCGGTGACCATCAGGACGCGCTTCGGCCGATTGGTGCCGACATAATCGATCATGCCGGCGGTCGACCCGACGAAGTCGACGGCGTCGAGTACGTCCGGTGGACATTCCGGGTGGGCAATCACCACCACGCCATCAAAGCGCTGGCGGTAGTCTTCGATCTCTGCGCCGGTGAAGCGCTCGTGCACTTCGCAATGGCCGCGCCAGTAGATGATTTCGACCTCGGTTTGCGTCGCCACGTAGCGGGCGAGATATTCATCGGGCAGGAAGATGACGCGGTCGCGGCCCAGCGCTTCCACGATCTTGACTGCGTTGCCGGAGGTGCAGCAGACATCCGCCTCTGCTTTCACCTCGGCCGAGGTGTTCACATAGGTTACGACCGGCACGCCGGGATATTTCTCGCGTAGCAGGCGGACATCGGCACCGGTAATCGAGTCGGCGAGTGAGCAGCCGGCGCCCAGGTCAGGGATCAGCACCGTTTTCTCAGGGTTCAGCAGCTTGGCGGTCTCGGCCATGAAATGGACGCCGGCGAGCACGATGACCGAGGCGTCGACCTTGGTTGCTTCGCGCGCGAGGGCCAGCGAATCGCCGACCACATCGGCGACGCAGTGAAATATCTCCGGCGTCTGATAATTGTGCGCCAGGATGATGGCATCCCGTTCGCGCTTAAGACTATTGATTGCATCTACGTAGGGGGCGTGGAACGGCCATTCGATCTCGGGAATAACCCGCGCCACCTTATCGTAAAGAGGCGCAGTCGCGCGGGCAATTTCCTCGGAATAATCCAAGGCGGGGAGCGCGCTCATGTTGGGTTCCTTTCCGCATCGGGCAGGCGATCGTCGCCTGCTGGCATCAGCATTTAATGCTCAATATGAGCATTGATCTGGTAATGCTCGCATAGAGCATTATTTCTGTCAAGTGGGTTTCTCGATGGATTGATTGCGGACTTCGTCGACCTGACGAGAGGGGTGGTTATCCTGCCATGCGGAGTGCGGGCACGCCCACACCGGGGGCAGGGCGCTCGCGCAGCACTTCCCGGCGGAAACGGAACAGCTTGGCGGGGCGGCCCCGCTGCTGGGTGTCATACGCGCCGGTGGGCTCGACCAGCCGGTTGTTGATGATCAGGCGGCGGAAATTCTGCTTGTGGAGAATGACACCGGACAGGGCCTCCACCACGCGTTGCAATTGCAGTAGCGTAAAGCTGTCCGGCAGCAGCTCGAACACCACCGGACGGTAGCGCAGCTTGCCCCGGACGCGTCCCAGCGCGGTCGCGAGGATGCGCCGGTGGTCCAGTTCCAGCGGCCTGCCGGTTGCCTCGAGCGCTTCCCGGCGCGGCGCATCATCTTCGTGCGCGGTGGCGCGCGGTGGCGCGGCGTTCGGATTATGGGCGCGGGCGACGGCGGAATCCCGTTCGGTCTCCGCCACAAGGCCGGCCTCGTACAGCAATTCGTAGCGCTCGAGCACGCGTTCGGAATCCCATCCGGCATCGTCGAGCCCAAAATTGATCGACACCCGTTCCTCTCGGCGGGCGCGGGCGGTGGTGCTCTTTGCGCCGGACGCCCATTGAAGCAGTTGTGGCCGAATTATCGCATCGATGACCGGCGGCCGGCCCTTGCGCCAGTCTTCCCACGGCAGGAATTCGTACCATGTGCGCCATTCGGCGGCGCCGTCGCCATGGGGCTCGGCCTCGTGCACCAGGGCAAGATAGCCGATCGAGACGATTCGAGGCCCGCCCGCTAACTCGCGGGGATCGCGATGCCGGTCGGCGAATGTATAGAGCTGCTCGACATAGCCCAGGGTGACCCCGGTCTGCTCTTCGACCCAGCTCCGCAACCCGAGATCCAGCGTACGGTGCTGCTCGGGCTCGAATGGGCCGAACGGCAGGGCGTAATGACTATCGGCCCAGCGGCCGAGTACGGCACTGGCGTCCGGCGGCGTCATCGCTTCGCGGCGCACCGTCAGAATTCGCGGCGTTTCCGCGGTCACCGCGACGATGACCGCGTTTAGGCCGATTTCAGTGGCCGATGTTTCCGACATGCCGGTTGTCTGCTCCGCCGATTTTTGGTGCGTCGCGACCGCGCTTTGCCCTGCCGAGACATGGATAAGAGTGTACCTCATAGAGCGTAATTTTTACACGGTTTTACACAGCGCAGGCGGATAGGGTTTAGCGATCTGGGACGAAACGATGGCGCTTAAATTAGCAGCTCCAATGCGCCCGCTGCAGCCTTGTGCTTAAATCGCTTTGGACGGCGTGCCGCCCCGGTACCGGTCGCCGCCAGGGATTGGCCGGCGGGCAGCCTTTCAATCTAACCTATGATCTCAAGCAGGACCGGGCTCGTTCAATTCGACGGATCACATTCGGCAACGGGAGGAAACAATGAAAGTAGGCTTTATCGGTGTCGGCACCATGGGCGCAAGCATGGCGGCCAACCTGCAGAAGGCGGGCTACCAGTTGGTGGTCAATGACATCCGGCGTGAGGCGGCGGAGCCGCATATCGCCAATGGCGCAGAATGGGTCGATACGCCGCAGGCCGTCGCCGAAGCGGCGGAGGTGGTCTTTACTTCCTTGCCGGGACCGGTCGAGGTGGAGGCCGTGGCGCTTGGTGAAAACGGCTTGCTGGCCGGCATGCAACCGGGTGGGGCCTATTTCGATCTATCGACCAATTCGCCGACCCTGGTGCGTCGGGTCTGCGAGGAATTCTCGAAACGCGATGTTCATATGCTCGACGCGCCGGTGAGCGGCGGGCCGCACGGCGCGGCATCCGGCAAGATGGCGCTGTGGGTCGGCGGCGACGAGGCGGTCTTTCATCAGCACAAAAAGGTGCTCGACGCGATCGGCGATCGGGTCATCTATATTGGGCCGATTGGGGCTGGATCGGTGGCCAAACTGGTGCACAACTGCTCCGGCTATGCGATCCAGACCGCGCTGGCGGAGGTCTTCACCATGGGCGTCAAGGCGGGCGTTGAGCCGCTTGCCCTGTGGGAAGCAGTGCGGCAGGGCGCCCAGGGTCGTCGGCGAACATATGATGGGCTGATCGCTCAGTTCCTGCCGGGCGAATTTGATCCGCCTGCCTTCGCACTGCGACTGGCCCACAAGGACGTAACGCTCGCCACCCAACTGGCCCGCGAGGTCGGCGTGCCGATGCGGATCGCGAACCTGACGCTGGAGGAAATGACCGAAGCCCGGAACCGAGGATGGGATGACCGCGATTCCCGCGTCGCCATGTTGCTGCAGGAGGAGCGGGCCGGCGTCAGTATTGCCGTCGATCCGGAGAAATTGGCCGAGGCGGTAGAGCGCGACGGCTCGCAATAAAACCGGCGCCTATCCGGCGCAGCAGGAGAGCTTGGAGATGTCTTTGTGGAAGGTCTGGGCCGCCAGTTTCAGGCCTTCCACCGTGGTCAGATATGGGAAGATCATGTCGCCGAGTGCCGTGACGGTCATGCCGGTTTTGATCGCGAAGGCGGCTGTCTGAATGCTGTCACCGCCCTCGGGCGCGAGGATATGCGCGCCGAGCAGCTTCTCGCTCTTGGCGTCGGCGATTAGTTTTATCAGGCCCCGCGTGTCGCGGGCAGCCAGCGCACGGGGCAGGTATGACAGCGGCAGAATTGCCGTTTGGACGTCCTTGCCCGCTGCAATGGCCTCGGCTTCTGTCAGACCGACACCGGCGACCTGCGGATCGGTAAAGGCGACAGCAGGCATCGTTGCCGCGTCATAACGTTCGCCGTCGCCGTTTAGCGCGTTGCGCGCCGCGAGCTTCGCGCCATACGCGGCCATATAGACAAATTGGTCGCGCCCGGTCACATCGCCCGCCGCATAGATATCGGGATTGGCGGTGCGCAGGCGGTCGTCCACATCGATTCCCTGGTTCGCCGTCAGGCGGACACCGCATTCCGGCAGGCCGAGTCCGCTTGTATTGGGCTGCCGACCCGTTGCGACGAGGAGTTTTTCGGCTTTCAGCGTTTCGCCGGATCCTTCGGATGTTATGTCCAGCGCGATAGCGTTGCCCGCCGCCCGGGCCGCCTGGTAGGTGACACCGGTGCGGACGGTGATGCCTTCGTCACGAAAATACCCCGCCAGAGCATGGCTGATTTCCGGTTCGCTTTCCGGCACCAGCCGGCTACGGCAGAGGATGGTGACCGCGACGCCGGCCCGCGCAAAGATCTGCGCCAATTCACAGCCGATATAGCCGCCACCGATGATTAGCATAGACCGCGGAAGGTCTTCGAGTTCGAGCGCCGTCGTGCTGGTCAGAGTGGGGATGTCCGCGATGCCGGGGATTTCCGGAATGGCAGCGGATGAGCCGGTGGCGATGATCGTCTTGCTGCTGCGGATCACGCAGCCGTTTATGGCAACGCCGTCCGGTGCCAGCCGCGCCGCCCCTTCCAAATAGGCGATATTGTTATAGGCGGGCAGCAGGTCGATGTATTTGCTCTGCCGCATGTCGGCGACCAATTCGTCTTTCTGGGCAACCAGCGTCTGCCAGTCAGTGACACCGCCCTCTCCGCGTAAACCGGCGAAGCGGGTGACGGTGGCGGTGTGGTGAACTGCCTCCATGGCGCGGATCATCGTCTTCGACGGGACGCAGCCCACATTGACGCAGGTGCCGCCGATGGTGCCGTAACCGATCAGGGCGACCCGCGCGCCGAGCTCGGCAGCGGTAATCGCGGCAGAGAACCCGGCCGATCCGGCGCCGAGCACGACGAGATCATAGTCGCCGCCGCTGGTTGATGGCGCCGGGCAGCATGCGGCCGTCATGGTGCGTGCTCAGTCTGGTTGTCGGTGGATGGTTTTCGGACCAGCCGGAACGCGGCATAGGCGGTGATGCAGAGAAATATGGCGAGGGACGGTAACAAAACGTAATCGAGCCAGCCAAGCCAGGCCGAAAGGCCGACCGCACCGAGAAGGATCACAAGCGCCGGGGTAAAGCAGCAAATGGCGGCGATGATCGTTCCTGTACAACCGGTTGCGAGTAGTTTTCGAGCGTTCATATCGGATCTCCCTTCGCTCCGCCTTGGGCATAATCATGCTACCATCCCCCCTGTAGTACCTACAGGTTCAAGGAGTTTTCGATATGGCGAAGACTGTGCCGGATAGCGCCGGGGCATATACCAGGGGCGCTCTTTCGAAGCGCACGGGCTGCAACATCGAGACGATTCGATACTACGAGAGCATTGGATTGATGCCGGAACCGCCGCGGACCGAAAGCGGCCATCGTGTCTACGCCGACGATCACGTCAGACGGCTCACTTTTATCCGCCGGTGCCGCGAACTTGGATTCGGCCTGCGGGAAATCCGCAGCCTTCTCGGGCTTGTCGACGGCGGAGAAGCTTCCTGCGCCGAAGTGCATGCGTTGACGCTCGATCACGTGGCGGATGTCCATCGCAAGATCGTCGACCTTCGGCGGATGGAACGTGTCCTGTCGGCCATGGCGGCGCAGTGCGAGGACGACGAGATTCCGGATTGCCCGATCATCGACGCGTTATTCGAGGAAAAACCGCACCGCGAACTTTAACCATATCGGCAAGGTGCTACACTGTGTGCGTTCCAACACTGAATCTAACGAAGAGAGTAGGAATGGCTTTGATAAAAGTTGGCAATCAGGCGCCGGCGTTCTCGCTGCCCAATCAGGACGGCGCGTCGGTGGACCTCGGAGGGTTCGCCGGGAAGAATGTTCTTCTCTGGTGGTACCCGAAAGCAGATACACCCGGTTGAACGATCGAAGGCAATGGGTTCCGTGATAGAATCCAAGATTTCGACGATCACAATGCCGTCATCGTGGGTGTCAGTTTCGACACGCAGGCGGACAACCAGCATTTCCAAAAGAAGTTCGATTTTCCTTACGATCTGTTGAGCGACGAAGGCAAGGAAATGTCGATCGCGTATGGCGCGGCGACTGCGGAGTCGGAAAAGCCGAAACGCGTCTCGGTGCTGATAGGGGCGGACGGAAAAGTTGCGGTCGCATACGACGAAGTAAAGCCGGCCGACCATCCGGATCAGGTTCTCGCAGACCTGAAACGGTTGGGTTGACACCATCGGTCTCTAAAAAGTGACCGGACGATTGCGGGAGGAGCGGCATGTTCCTCCCGTAATTTTCGGGATCCCGTGGGCACTGCAGGGCGGGTAAAAAACAGGAATGGCACAACATGGCGCGCTGCTCGAACAGACGCTGACCCAGGCTGCGGACAGTTTTGACGCCAATGTAGAGCGTTTGCAGCGCTATATCCGCCAACCGTCGATTACCGCCCTAAACCAGGGGCTGGACGAGATGGCCGGCCTGCTGGTCGCCGACATCGAAGCGCTGGGCGGCGCCGCATCGGTTTGGCCCGGGCCGGCCTTTCCCATCGTATACGGCAAGATCGATGCGGGTGCCGAGCGGACGGTGCTCATCCATAGCATGTACGACGTGGTGCCGGCCGACGAGCCGGAATGGATCGTCGAGCCCTTCGAGGCGACCCGGATGGATTTTGCCGACAAGGGCGATTGCATCGTCGCGCGCGGGGCGGAGGACACTAAAGGCCCGGTCGGGGTAATCTTCAGCGCGCTGAGCGCCATGAAAGCGGCCGATGTTCCGTTTTCGGTAAACTTTCTGCTGGTCTTTGAAGCGTCCGAGCTTGGCAGCGCGGATTTGCCGGCCTTTGTCGACGCCCATCAGGACGAATTGCGCCAGGCCGATGTCGCCTATTGGCCGTTCTTCACCCAGCGGGCGGACGGCACGCCGGTGGTCTGGCTTGGCATCAAGGGGCTGACGACTTTCAAGCTGCGATGCACCGGCGGTACCTGGGGCGGGCCGGTGCGGGGTGACCTGCACAGTGGCAACGCCACATGGTTCGGCAATCCGGCGGAGCGCTTGATTGGAGCGATCGCCAGCCTGCGAAATCCCGATGGCACGATCGCGGTCAAGGATTTCTACGAGGGCAGGGGCGCGCCCAGCGAGGACGAGGAACGCATGATCAAGATCCTCGCCCAGCGGCTCGACGGGCGGCGTATCCTCGAAGAGTTCGGTGTCGCCCGGTTCCGCCAGGACAGTATGGAGGACGCGATCCGCGCGCAGTGTTTCGACTCGCCGATGAACATCGCCGGGCTGAAATCGGGCTTCGTGGTCGAGGACGCCCATAAGGCGATCATCCCGGGCGAGGCGGTCGCCAGCATGGATTTGCGGTGCGTCGGCGGCATGACGCCGGCGGGTGTCGAACGCGCGCTGCGCCGGCATCTCGACGAGCATGGTTTCGAGGATATCACGCTGGAAATACTCAACAGCTACGGCGGCGGCGGCACGCCGGCCGGCAATTGGGCCGTCCGCAGCCTGCTCGGGACGTATGAGACTTGCGGGCTGGACCCGGAAGTGTGGCCACGCGGGTCGATCTCGATCGCCAGCGGGTTGTTCACGAATATTCTTGGGATGCCCTGGATCGCCACGCTTCCGGGCCATGCGGGCGGCAAGCACGGGCCGAATGAGTATCTGCAGGTCGATGGATACCGGCGCGCCATCGAGTTCTTGATCCGGCTAC
>CAYYBI010000108.1:0-7034 GCA_964469835.1 uncultured Rhodospirillaceae bacterium | reverse complement strand
AAGGTCTGGACCAGCAACGCCCACCGATCGCACTACATGATCGGGTTGTTCCGTACCTCCCCGTCGACCGAACAGAACCGGCGCCATGGCTTGACGCAGTTTCTTGTCAACATGAAGACCCCGGGTATCACGACGCGGCCGATCCTTCACTTGAACGGCAATCACGAATTCAACGAAGTGATCTTCGAGGATGCTTTTGTCCCGGAAGGCAATGTCCTGGGTGAGGTCGATAATGCCTGGAAACAGGCGACCAGCGAGCTCGCCTATGAGCGCAGCGGCCCGGAAAGGTTCCTCGAGACGTTTTACGTCCTGCCCGAGCTGGTCCGGGTGCTGGGTGACAAGCCCGACGCGCGGGGCGCCGAGGGGATCGGCCGGCTGGTCGCACAACTCCATACGCTGCGCCGCATGTCGATTTCGGTCAACGGCATGCTCGAAGCCGGCAAGGAGCCGGTGCTGGAAGGCTCGGTCGTCAAGGAACTCGGCACCAAGTGGGAACAGGAACTGCCCGCGCACGCCCGCGATCTGTCGGCCTTTGCGGACCCGGATGCGGGCAACCGCACCGCCTTTGACGAAGTCCTGCGCTTCGCCACGATGATCGCGCCGAAACTGACAATCCAGGGCGGCTCGACAGAGGTTCTGCGCGGCATCATCGCGCGCGGCCTCGGCCTGCGCTGAGGCGCGGCCCCGGAAATAAAAATAAGCGGTACCGATAAAGGAATAGCCATGCCCGACCTGAACGCGCTTCTTTGGCCCAAGACGATCGCCATTCTCGGCGCCTCGCCCGACGCCACCATCATCCGGGGACGGATCATCAAGATCCTCGCGTCGCGCCCCTTCCCCGGAACCCTTTATCCGATCAGCCGCAGCCATGACGAAGTTCTGGGTCTCAAGGCCTACAAGGCGGTCGGCGATACGCCGGAAAAAATCGACCTGGCCGTGCTCGTCATCCCCGCCGCCAACGTGCCCGACGCGCTGGAGGAATGCGGCGCTGCCGGCGTCAAGGCGGCGTTGATCATAAGCTCGGGATTTGCGGAGGAAGCGAGCGAGACCGGCCCCGCCCAACAGCAATTGCTGCAGGATATCGCCCGGCGGCATGACATGGCGGTCATCGGCCCCAACTCCGAGGGGTTCACCAACGCGTTGCTGCCCTTCGCGGCGACCTTCAGCCCCGCGATGGACGATCCGGACACGCCGCTGATCCCCGACTACCGCAAGTCGGGATTCGTCGGCGTGACCGGCCAGAGCGGCGGCATCGGCTATTCCTTTTTCGACCGCGGCCGGCCAAAGGAAATCCCCTTCAGCTATGTCATCACCACCGGCAATGAGGCATGTCTGTCGGGACTCGACTTCGTCGACTACATGCTGGACGAGGGCCGCACCGACGTTTTCGCGCTGTTCATGGAAGACATCAAGGACCCCGCGAAGCTGCCGATCGTGGCGGAAAAGGCGTTGCGGGCAGGCAAACCGATCGTCCTGACGAAAGTTGGCCGGTCGGCCGCCGGAGTCCGGGCCGCCGCCTCGCATACGGGCGCGTTGGCGGGTTCGCACACGGCGTATGAAGCGATGTTCGAGAAATTCGGCATCATCCAGGCTAACGACATCGAGGAATTGGTCGACATCACCATGGGTTTCTCCCATTGGGGCGACCGGTTGCCGAAGGGTAAACGGGTCGGCATCGTCACCGGATCGGGCGGCGGCGGCGGCTGGATGGCCGATTGCTGCGCGGCCGAGGGGCTCGAAGTCCCGGAGCTGGACGCCGCAACACGCGCCACCATCGACAACCACCTGCCCGCCTACGGCACCTCGCAGAATCCGGTTGATGGCACCGCCGGGGCAATTCGCCAGGTCGGATACAGCACCTTCGCCGAAATGGTCGCCGGTTCCAGCGCGGTGGATTCGGTGATCGTCGTCACCTCGGCCCGCAATCCCGCAGGTTTCGTGCACGAAAAGGAAACCTTCTACCGGGTCGCCAAGGACTCGGATAAGCCCATCGTTTTCTGTTCCTATACCCTGCCGCGCGGCGCCTCGGTCGAATTCGTCAACAAGGCGGGCTTCCCCCTTTTTACCAACAAACGCAATTGCGCGCGTACGGTTGCCGAGATGGCGCGGTACCACGCCTTTCGCGAGGATTTCCTGAAGGCGCCATCGGTCACCACCAGCGAGACAGTGAAGCCGGCTAAAATCGGGAAAGCGCTTAAACAAGCCAAGGGCGCGCTATGCGAGTACGAAGCCAAACCCCTGCTCGCCGCTTATGGCATCCCGGTCGGGACCGAATACCTTGCCGGCAGCGCCGCCGAGGCAGCCGACGCGGCGCGGAAGATCGGCGGGCCCGTCGTTCTCAAGGTGCAATCGCCGGACATCCTGCACAAGACCGAGGCCGGGGCGGTGGCTCTGGGCATCGAAACGGCCGAAGCGGCGGAGGCCGCCTATGCCGCACTGCTCGACAAGGCGCATGCCTACAAAGCGGATGCGGATATCCGCGGCGTCCTTGTCCAGCCGATGGCGCCGAAAGGCCAAGAGATCATTCTCGGTGTAAACCGCGACGATGCCTTTGGCCCGATCATGATGATCGGTCTCGGCGGCGTCTATGTGGAGGTGATGAAAGACGTGACCTTCGCGCCCGCGCCACTAACCCCCAATGAGGCGCGGCGGGCGCTGCAGCGGCTCAAAGGGATCAAGCTGCTGGAAGGGGTGCGCGGCGAACCGGCGGCGGATATCGACGCGTTAATCGACGTGATGGTCAAGCTTTCGCGCTTCGCCGCCGACTGGTCCGATGAAATAAGCGAAATCGACCTGAACCCGGTGCTGGTGCATCCCGAGGGTCAGGGCGTGTCGATCGTCGATGCGCTGATCGTCACCGGCGCCGACTGACAGCTACGGTCAATCCAGCGCGCAGGTGCGGAACCCGGCGAACACGTCGCGCCGGTCCGCGCCGAAATAGTTTCGATAGGTCGGCGTGATCATGCGGCTGCGGGTCGGCCATGCGCCGCCGCGCAGCACCTTGGTCGAACCGAACAATGGTTCGGAATATTCCTTGTAATCGTCCGGCGCGAAACCTTCGAACGGCCCGAACGTATCCGCCGTCCACTCCCAGACATTGCCGATCATCTGTCGGCAGCCATAGGCGCTGTCTCCATCCGGATGGGCCGCCACATCGACGCAGCCAAGCGCGTACCCGTCGAGATTCGCGTGCCGGCTGTCCGGCGCATCATCGCCCCAGGGGAATCGTCGCTTGATCAGCAATCCGTCCGCCGTTTTGGGCACCGTGGTTGCGGCAAGCTCCCATTCCGCCTCGGTCGGCAGGCGGCGGCCCGCCCAGCGGCAATACGCCTCGGCTTCGTGCCAGCAGACATGGCTGACCGGCGCGTCCGGCGCCAACGGCTCGGTTTGGTCAAACCGCCGCACCGACCAGCCACCCGATCCATCGGGCATCCAGTAAACCGGATACTCGGCGCCCACTTCCGCACGCCAGGCCCAGCCCTCGGCATTCCAAAGGTCGCGCCGGGTGTAGCCGCCGTCCTTCACGAAACCGGCGAATTCCCTGTTGGTGACCGGTGCGCGCGCCATGCGAAAGGGCGCCACGGTCACCGGATGCGCCCATTTCTCATTATCGAACAGAAACGGCGCATCCTTGGGCGATCCCAACATAAATGTTCCGCCCGCGATTTCCGCATCACGCTCCAGCGCACCGGCGGGCAGCGGCGGGGAACGCTTCCCATAGTCTGGCGTCGGATAGCCCAAGGTCTGACGGGTCCAGGTAAAGGCCTCGCCGTGCATGTCCTCGTGAAATGTCGTGAACTGATAGAGGAAACTGTCGACCTCGCTCGCGCGCCCGGCATTCAATCGTCCGGTCAACGCGGTCAGCACGCGGTCCATATAGTCGAGGATTTCCGTCAGCGGCAGGACCGGCAGGTCCCAGCGAACCTCATGCTCGATGGCGATGGAATCATAGAGGCTGTCGCCATTGGCCAGCAGCGACGGCGCCCCGTATATTCGCCGCAGAATGAAATATTCATGGAACCAGCCGACGTGGCCGATTTCCCAGAGTAGGGGATTGACGGTCGGCAGTTTCGGGCCGATCAGCTGTTTAGGCGAGAGCCCATCGATCAAGGCGAGCGTGCGCCGGCGTGCATCGGTCATCATCTCGGCCAAACGGACGGATTCAACGGGGTGTGTCATAACGAACTCTGACTATCGGTGCCGATATGCAAATTAACCTGATCACGCCCGCGGGCAAACAATCCCGCAACGGAAACCGGACCACCGCGGTCCGCTGGCAACGCCTGCTGCAGGAATTGGGGCACTCGGTCCGGGTGAATACGGAATTTGACGGCGGGCCTGCCGATTTGATGATCGCGGTGCATGCCTGGCGCAGTGCGCAATCGATCGTGGATTTTCACACCCGCTATCCGGACCGGCCGCTGATCGTCCTGCTGTCCGGCACCGACATCTACAAATTCCAGCACAGCCATCCGGAGGCGACGTTGCATTCGATGGAACTGGCCGACCAGTTGGTTTGCCTGCACGATCTTGTGCACAAGGATATTCCGCGGCGTTTCGCGAACAAGCTGACCGTCATCCATCAATCTGCACCGCCGCTGGCCGCGCCGCGCCAACCGTCGCGGCGGTGGTTCGATATCTGTGTGATCGGACATCTGCGGGAGGAAAAGGATCCGCTGCGGACCGCCGAGGCGGCCCGGCTGCTGCCGCCTAAATCTCAGATTCGCGTGCTGCATTACGGTAAGGCGCATGACGACTCTTGGGCGACGCGGGCGCGGCAGGAAATGGAACGCAATTCCCGCTACCACTGGCGCGGCGAAGTGCCGGGCTGGATGGTCCGGCGCGCCTTCGCTAAGTGCCATTTGATGGTTTTGAGCTCAATCATGGAGGGTGGCGCGAATGTGGTGTCCGAAGCGGTGGCGGCCGGACTGCCGGTCATCGCATCGGATATTTCCGGCTCGGTCGGCCTGCTGGGGCCTGACTATGGCGGTTATTATCCGGTCGGCGACACGCAAGCGCTCGCGGACCGGCTGCACCAGGCCGAAACAGACCCGGCCTATCTGGAGCGGCTCGCCGCGCAATGCCGGCAGCAAGCGCCACTGTTTCATGCCGAGCGGGAAAAACGCGCCTGGCAAGACGTGCTGCAGCGATTGCAATAGACCCGATCAGACCAGCACCCGAACCGGTTCCAACATATTGCCCTGCGGCAGCACCGTACCGATGATGGCGGTACGGTCATACCCCAGCTTACGAAGATCGGCGACACAGGCGTCGGCGCGGTCGCCCGGCACGCTGGCCAGCAACCCGCCCGCCGTCTGCGGATCGAAGATCAGGGGAAACCGCGAATCATCGCCCACCGCCCCGAGATTGGCGATGGCCCGGCGTAGTCGTAAATTCTGCGGCTGCAAGGTGCTAGTGATGCCCGCATCGACCGTCTGCTGCGCGCCGTCGAGCAACGGGATCGCCCCGAGGTTGAGTTCCACGTCAACCTCCGACGGCTTGGTCATCTCGACAAGATGGCCGAGCAGGCCGAACCCGGTGACGTCCGTACACGCATGCGCCCCATGCTCGGTCAAACAGATCGCGCCGTCCTTGTTCGATTGCTGCATGGAGTCCAGCGCGCCGCTGATCCATCGTCCCTTCGCCTGCAAGCGCATGTCGGCGGCGAACAGAGTACCGGTGCCGATCGCCTTGGTCAGCACCAATCGGTCGCCGGGCTGCATGCCGCCCTTGCGCATGACCTTGGCCTGATCGATCAGGCCGTTGATCGCAAATCCGAGCGAAAGCTCCGTCCCTTCACTGGTATGGCCGCCGACCAAGGCGGTGTTCGCATCCTTCAGCACCTCCATCGCCCCCGCCATCATCTGCGACAGCAGATCCTCCACCTTTTCCTCGATGCCATACGGGATGGTAGCGATGGCCAGGGCCGATTGCGGCTCGCCCCCCATGGCGAAAATATCGCCGAGGCTGTGGTTGGCAGCGATCTTGCCAAAGACATAGGGGTCGTCGATCATGGCGCGGAACGAATCCACCGTATGGACCATGACCTTGCCCGGCGGGACCTTGACGACCGCCGCATCGTCGGGCTCGTGCAGGCCGATCAACACATCGTCGCGCGGTACCGGTTGCAATTGCGACAAGGCGCGGTTGAGCACGGTGGCGCCCACCTTGGCTCCGCAACCGCCACAACGCATGGCGATCGCGGAGATTTCCCGGATCACTTCTTCACCCGCAAGGCCGCGCGGAACATCGGACTTATCCTCCGTGTCCATCTCGGGCAATTCATTATATTTGCGCATGAAGCGCTGATCGATCCAGTCCTTCCACTGCCAGACCCAGGCACCCTCGACCGACAGCTTGCCGCGCGACGCAACCGCGTATTTATCGCCGGTGCTGACCAGGCTGAGCCAATCCCGCTGCGGCGCGAACGGTTTAAGGGGCCGGTCGACCAGGGCCCGGCGCAAATTGCGGATCAGCGGCGGACCCTGCCGGACTGCAAAGACGCCCGCCTTCGGCCGCGGATGATTGATCATCGCAGCGATGTCGCCCGCGCCGAATATTCCCGGATGCGATACCGATTGCAGCGTATCGTCGACACGCATGAAGCCACGCTCGTCCACGTCGAGCCCAGCCTCGCGCACCCAGGCGGCCGCCCCCGCCCGCGTCACCCACAGGATTTCATCGAGCGCAAGCGCTTCGCTCTTCGTCTTGATCTCCCCTGGCGACACGGAGTCCACATGCATGCCCATGTGCAGCGCGATGCCCCGCTCCGCAAAGATGCGGCGGAACTTTTTGCGCGCTCTCGGATTGTGGCCGGTCAGGATTTCCGCTTCTTCGGTCACCAAATGAAAGTCGAGATGGTCCGCCGTCCGTCCCTGTGTTGCCAGTAGCGTCTTGAGCCGATGCTGCACCGCCAGGATCAGCTCGACCCCACCCGCGCCGCCACCGACCACGCCGATGCGGGTACGGTCTTCACGCAACAGGATGCGCTCACGCAGGCGTTCCCAATGGGCGACAAACTTATTGATCGGCTT
>CAYYBI010000107.1:0-2621 GCA_964469835.1 uncultured Rhodospirillaceae bacterium | reverse complement strand
TCTGAGCCAGTCAATGCGGCGCAGGATATCGGCGAACAGGTCAGAGAGGACGGCGACCTCGGCCATCTGGAACGTAACGTAGCGTCCGTGGCGCACGATTTTCGCGCCGATCTTGATCAGCTTCTCCCGCAACGTCCGCCTTGGGTCATGTGTGGACGTCGAGCGCGGACGATTCAATGTCCGGTATTGGAGTGGAGCGGAATCGCTTTGCTGTCCTGGCGTTAGGCTCAGATCTGAGCGTAGCCGGCACAGGTCGTCTCCGGTAGAACGGTCACACCTGACGGATACCTGCAGTGGTTGGGACAATGCCACCATCGCGATATATTGATTTTAGTGTAGTGCACTAGGTCATTTTTCGATCGGGAGGAAAGCATGCGGCTCGTTAGTCCGGCTTTCGACCTCGAGGAAGGTGGCGATAACCAAGACAGTGGCGTCGGCGGCACTGAAAGAAGCCGTCGCATGATACCGGCGGATAGAAGGAAAGCGATCATCCATCGATGACAGACCAAACAGAGAGTGAGGTGATCGAGGTCGGCGACCTCGATCCCGCGCAATGGAATGACTATGCGATCGAACAGGGGTGGAGCGACGGCTTGCCGCTGATCATGCCGACCGAGAGTGTGGTCGAGCAATTTGTCGAGACCTGCCGTGGCGATAATGAGCCATTCCCGCCCATGTCACCGCGCCGGGTTATTCCGACGATTCGCGTTATCGCGGCGAATGCGGTTATGGCGGGGTGCCGGGCCGAGTATCTTCCCGTCATCGTGGCGGCCGTGCGTGCTGTCCTTCAACCGGACTTCAATCTGCATGGAATACTGGCGACGACGCATTCCTGCGGGCCGATGATGATTGTCAGCGGGCCGCTGCGCAAAACTCTGGATATCAATTGCGGCAGCAACTGTTTCGGTCAGGGGGCACGGGCGAATGCAACAATCGGACGCGCCCTCCAACTGACGCTGTTGAATATTGGCGGCGCGACGCCGGGCGAGATGGACCGGGCGACGCAAGGATCGCCGGCAAAATATTCCTTCTGTTTCGGCGAGAACGAGGAAGACAGCCCATGGGAACCCTATCACGTGCGCCGGGGGTTTGAGGCTACGGACAGTGTCGTAACGACGCTTGCCTGCGAACCTCCGCATAACATCAATGATCACGCCAGTACCACCGGTGAAGGTATTTTGAAGTCGCTTGCAGGAACAATTTCGCAGACCGGCGTCAATGTTATCCGCGGATCGTGTCCGTATGTGATCGCTCTTGGGCCAGAGCATGCGCAGACGATATATCGGGATGGCTGGTCAATCCCGGACATCCAGCAGAAGCTGTATGAAGATTCCAAGATCCACTATTCGCGCGTGGGACCCGAGCAGGTGAGTTATGCGGGGGAACGAGGAAACAAGCTCGTGAATGATCATCTTTATCTGACCGAGTCACCGGAGAGGATTCAGGTTCTCGTCGCGGGCGGTCCCGGTAAGCATTCATCCTTTATTCCGACTTTCAGCACTACCCAGGAATGTTCCGTCCGGGTATCGAATATTTGATCCCGCGCCACGATCGGCGCTATTGAATAGCTGCTTTTCGATGAAACCCTTCCCCGGGAAGCGGCGCAATCGAAGTTTGAAGCCTGCGCGCTAGGTGGCGGGTTGCCGCTCGTTCCTCCGACGCTTAATCGATAGAACGCGATTCCAACAAGACGAGGGGCGCTTGGCAATCCATCGGGCATGTCATGTCGCTGAAGGGAGAGCTGATCCTGGGGGCGGTAGCGCAAATCATGGCTTAATTGGAAAACACTCCGCATCGTAAATGCAAAGAAATGACAAACGGGAAACGATGTAAACGACGTCCGCTTCGGGTCAAAACCGGAAGTCGAGTGCGGTCGCTGGAATGTCCGGTCCTGGGGGATGAGCGGACGGAATCCGGGAGAAAGCGGACTCTGAGTTTTTAGGCTCCGCTAGAGGGCGGCGAGTTTTCGGGCTGGGTTCTGGGTTAGAGAGGTGGAACTAGCACAACACCGCGAAAGCGGGGGCAGCTCACATATGAAGGCCGAGGGCATCAGCCAGCGTAGGGTCAACGCCGTTCAATCAATTTATGTATCAAACTTAAAGGATACGCCGAGTTCATCGTCGCATCGGTGCATTACCTTGCAGCCAACCTTGAGGTCATGTTCGATTTCCAATTCAAAACAATCCGGCAGTTTCGTGGCATCGCCGGGTCGCAAACGTGCACCGGACGTTGAGAGATCGATTAGAAATCCGCGCATCGCTTCGGCCTGTTCACCAAAAATTATCCGACATCTCCGTATCGATTTGACACGCGCGTCTTGGCGACGATTTTCTCGTTTGCCTTTTAGGACCGCGATTGCGTAATCCAATCGTTTTATCGGGTCTTCCATGTTTTATGATCGTCCTAATAACGGAATACTTCTGTTTGATCCTCGCCCTCTACAGGTTTCGTAATCCCGCAATAGTTTCAGCCGTTGACCGCCATGCTACGGCCGGTAATGCGAGATTCCATCGCCCAGATCGCTGCCTGCGTGCGGTTTTGAACGTTGATCTTCCGCAAGAGCGATTTCATGTGGATCTTTACCGTTGATTCGGTGATTCCCAAGCGCCGCGCGATGAGCT
>CAYYBI010000106.1:0-4096 GCA_964469835.1 uncultured Rhodospirillaceae bacterium | reverse complement strand
CCCCTTCCCCGGTCCGGTACATCAAGCCGAGGTTGGTCTGTGCCTGGGTATAGTCGTGCTCAGCCGACATTTTGTACCAGCGGACGGCCTCTTCATTGTCTTCCGGAAAACCGCGCCCGAAATCGTACAGAACGCCAAGGTTATACATTGCGACATAGTGACCCATCGCAGCCGCTTTACGGTACCACTCGGCGGCCTTTCGATAATCGGTGGGAAGATCGCCCTTCTTGTCATGGGCGGCGCCGATATAAAATGTCGCCGAACTACCGCCGAGCGCGGCGGCCTTGCGCATCCATTCGACGGCTTCGACCGAGTCTTTGTCCACGCCGAGCCCATTGTCATACAGAATGCCGATATTGTAAGTCGCCATCAGGTGGTTCTGCGCGGCGGCGCGCCGGTACCATTGCATGGCTTTGCGATAATTCTGGCGCACGCCTTTGCCGGTGCCATAGTGAAAGCCCAGCTGGAATTGCCCGTCGGCGACGCCCCGCTTCGCCAGGCGACGAAAGATCTTCAAGGAAACCTTGTAGTCGCCGCGATTATAAGCGGCTTCCGCACGCTCGATGTCCGACTCCGCCTGCGCAAACGCGGAAAACGCGAACAGGCACACAAACGCGTAAGTAAATTGTCGCATGGTTGAAAATGCTATGCGGAATCTCAGGCGTCGTAAATAATTTAATTGCCCTCATTGCGGGAAAATTTTATCTAAATGCACGCATTGAGATCAAAACGCGGCAAGGCCGGAGCCAACCGGCCCCGGCCTCGACATTCAGGCCCCGAGACTCTGAAATTGCTACATCTTGTAGCCTTGGTCCTCGCGGTCGAGCATGCGCTTGAAGGCATCCCATTCCGGGCCGCCGACCGGGCGGTGGCCCTTGGCACTCGTAAAGCGTTTGCCCTGATCGGCGGTCTTGTTCACCACGGCATCGGACAGTTCGATCAGCGGCGCGCCCGCCTGCTGGGCGTGCAACTGCATGCGGCAAGCGCGTTCCAGCTTGTACATGTGCACGAAGGCGGATCCCACTGTCTCGCCCACCGTCATCAGGCCGTGGTTGCGCAGGATCAGCATATGGCGGTCGCCGAGATCGGTAACGATGCGCTCGCGCTCGTCCAGCATCTCCGCCGCCCCTTCATAGTCGTGATAGGCGAGTTCGTGCCAGATCACGAGCTGCATCTGGCTCAGCGGCAGCAATCCGTTTTCCTGACACGACACGCCGACGCCCGCATAGGTGTGGGTGTGCAAGGCGCAGAGCAGTTCCGGCTTCGCCATGTGCACCGCGCTGTGGATCACGAAGCCCGCCGGATTGACCGAATAGCCGTTGCTCTCGCCGATGATGTTGCCGTCCACATCGATCTTCACCAGCGACGATGCGGTGATCTCGTCGAACATCATGCCGTAGGGGTTGAGCAGGAAATGGTCCTCGGGTCCCGGCACGCGGGCGGAGATGTGGGTGGCCAGATGATCGGCCCAGCCCATCTTGTGCACCAGCCGATAACATGCGGCCAGTTCGATCCGGGTATCCCATTCTTCCGCCGAAACATCGTTCGGCCGTTTCACTTCCTTGAGCGCGCGCGCCATGGGCGTCGTCCTTCCGATTGCCTGTCCAAAAATTTCGCAGGGCGAATTATCGCGCCGCGCCGGCGGTGCGGCAATACTTTCAGACGCCAGGCATCTCCAGCGTTTCCGGCGCGAACAGCTCGTCGATCGTGAACGGCCGCTCGGCCAGGTATTGCTCGATCGAATAGCGGCACATGGCGTCGACTTCACGGCGGTTGGCCGCGACCCCGTAGGGCCAGAAATCCTCGCCCATCAGCGCCCGCGTCGCCGCCAATTCCGCGCCGAACCAGGGCATCGTCAGCGGGTTGGCCCCGGCCGCCGCGATCGCGGTGAGCTCGGCCATGGCGATTTTCTTGGCCTCGATAAAGGCGGTGAAGACCCGCGCGGGCAGCCAGGGATGCTGTTCGACCAGCTCGCGGCGGATTCCCACCAGATGCAGGATCGGAAACAGGCCAGTCTTCTCGTAATAAGCGCGCTCCGCGGCGGGCGTGTCCTGGATCAACCGCCGCACTTGAGGGTCTCCGTCGACGAAGGCCATCGGCGGCCCGGGCGCCATGATCGCGTCAATCTCACCGGCCAGGATCAGCTCGTTCAGCGTCCGCTCCGGATCGATGGGCTGCACATCCATGTGGTCCGGCAGCTTGAGCGGCAGGCGCTCCTTGCGGCCGGCCCGGTTCGTGCCGCCGGTGCGATACTTGAATTTGCGAAAATCCACGCCGTATTCGTCCGCCAGGATGCCGCGCACCCAGAGCGCCAGCGTCATCTGATATTCCGGGACACCGACAAGGCGCCCTTCCAGATCCTTCGGCTCATTGATCCCGCTGTCGGCGCGCACATAGATCGCCTCATGCTTGAAGCCGCGCGACAGGAAAACGGGAATGCCCACATAGCCGCAGTCGCCCCGCGACACCTGCAGCAAATAGCTGCTGAGCGACAATTCGGTGACGTCGAATTCCTGACGCGACACCGCACGGGGAAACGCGTCCTCGGTGCCGATGGCCACCGGGATCACCCGGCATCCCTCGATGCCGATCCTGCCGTCGAGAACGGCGCGCGTACGATCATAGTTGCCGCACGCAACCGTCAATCCGATTTCAGCCATGCGTCCCTCCCCGCTCAATCCGCATATTTCGCATCGAAGTCCCAGACATCCGGGAACCCCGTATCGCGGCACCACTCGCCAAAATCCATCAACGGCACATCGACACCATGGGTAGAACCGTGTTCGGCGACATGGGCGTAGACGCGCTCCACGGCCTCTGCGGCCGCGAAGAACGGCGTGCCGGGGAAGATCGCGATTTGGTAGCCAAGCTCCTCCAGCCGCGCCTTCGGCAGCAGCGGCGTCATCGTCGCCTCGGCCATGTTCGCCAGCAGCGGCGCGTCGAAAGTCTCGCAAATCCGCGCCATTTCCGCCTCGGATTCCGGCGCCTCGACGAACAGGATATCCGCGCCCGCCTCGAGATACGCCTCCGCCCGCCGCAGTGCCCCGTCCAGCCCCTCGATCGCCCGCGCATCGGTGCGGGCAATGATCAAAAAATCCGAACTGTCCCGCGAGTCCACCGCGACCCGCACCTTCTTCACCATCTCGTCCGCCGGCGCCACCCGTTTGCCCGGCGTATGGCCGCATTTCTTGGGAAACTCCTGATCCTCGATCTGGATCGCCGCCGCGCCCGCCTTCTCATAGCCGCGCACCGTATGCTGCACGTTCAGCAAGCCGCCGAAGCCGGTATCCGCGTCGGCGATCAACGGAATGTCGGTAATCGCGGTGATCAGCGCCACCGCCCGCACCATCTCGCTATAGGTGGTCAGCCCGACATCGGGCAGGCCGGCCTGCGACTGCGCCACCCCATGACCGGTCATGTACAAGGCATCGAAAGGGTGCTGCGCGGCGAAGCGGGCGGAAATCCCGTCATAGACTCCGGGCGCGGTGATGAATTTCCCCGTGTCGAGCAGCCGGCGAAGCTTGGATCCCTGGCGCATGGTCGTCCCCTGTCATGGTGCGTACCGGCCGGTCGGACCGGCGGGCGTTCCAGGGTTTAAATCATGATTTCGCCTATCGCGGCAAACCGCCGAGGGAAACCGAAACCCGGCGGCCCCACCCGCTACGCAGCGTAATCGGGTTCCTCCCGGTCGAGAATCCGTTTCAACGAGTCGAAATGCATCAACGCACTGCGGCGCTCACCCGACGACTGTTGAACCGTGAGGTCGACGACCTTTTTCGGCAACCGTCGGAGCGGCAATCCGGTCTGGCGCGCCAGTACCTGCACCTGACAGGCGCGCTCCAGATAGTACAAATCGTCATAGGCGGCGGCGACCGTGTTGCCGGTCACCACGACCCCGTGGCTCGCCATGAACAAAACACTCTTGTTGCCAAGCCCTGCAGCAATGCGGTCGCCTTCGTCGTTGTCCAGGGCTATGCCGTTATAGTCGTCGTCATAGGCGATCTTTGGCAGGAAGCGCAGCGCCTTCTGCTCGCAAGGCTCCAACCGGCCGTTCTCGCACAGGGTCAGCGCCGTGGCATAGGGCATGTGGGTGTGC
>CAYYBI010000105.1:0-2529 GCA_964469835.1 uncultured Rhodospirillaceae bacterium | reverse complement strand
ATTCCCGGTCGAGCAACTATATTGCACCGAGATCAACGGCGTCGCGCTGGACACCTATTACGAATGGCTGTCACTGACCTGGGGACTCACGATCCCCGGCAATCCGGTATCCGCGATCCCCTGCGGTCTGGAACCGACGGGCACGCCCTTCGGCCTGCAGATCTGCGGCCCGCATCACAGCGACCGTTTTGTCCTTGGCGTCGCAAAATCGCTGGAAGGGTTGTTTGCCGGGAATGCCGAACTGCGCCGCCCGGAACCGGATTTGGCCGCGCTCGCCGGTTAGTGATTTGCCAGCGGCGCCGACCATGCGTCGTAGCCGTAGACCGTCTCGATTTCCGCCTTGATCTTGTCCATGTCGTTGAGCCGGGAAATTTGTTGGATGCGCGCTGTGCGGTCTTGCCGGCTGGCTTCATAGCGGCGTAGCGCCGGCGCGGCACCGTCGCGATCCACGCCGTCCAGGCAACGGGACAACACGGCGGCGTCCTCGATCGACGTGGCCGCACCTTGCGCCATGTAAGGCGTCATCGGATGGCACGCGTCGCCCAGCAGCGTAACCCGGCCGTCGCCCCACCGGGGCATCGGGTCGCGTTCGTACAGCGCCCATTTATGAACCTCCGGCGCGGCGGCCAGCACGGCGCGCACCCTCGGATGAAAATCCTCGTAGGCTTGGCGCAATTGATCGAGGTCGCCCTTGGCGGACCAGGACTCCAGCTCGAAATCGGGTTCGGGCGTGCTGGTGACGAAGTAGATCTCGTCGCGTCGCGGGTTGACGTAATAGATGACGATGTGGCGGTCGGGCCCCCACCATTTGGCGCAATCGTCGATCTCCGCAGCGCCCAGCAGCGCAGCCGGAAACGTCGTTCGGTAGGCGACCCGTCCGGTAAAGCGTGCTTTCTCGCCGCCCAGCAGGATTTCCCGCACCACCGAATGCACGCCGTCCGCGCCGATCGCAATGTCGGCGTCCGCACGGCTGCCATCGGCGAAGTCGAGGGTGACGCCATCTTGGGTTTGGTCCAAACCCACCAGCTTGTGATTTCGATGGACGATGCCGTCCGGCACGGTCCCCGCTAGCGCCGCGTGCAGGTCACCCCGGTGCATGTACAAGTACGGCGCGCCGTATTTTTGCTCTACCGTGTCGCCGAGCTGCCGCTCCCAGGTGATCTCGCCGGTGTCCGATTGCCGGTTCAGCGCGGCGTCCGGCCGGAGCGCCTGCGTCCGCAACTGTGTTTCCAGGCCCAGTTCCCGCAGCACCTTGACCGCGTTGGGGCTTTGCTGAATGCCGGCGCCGATGCGCTTGAAAGCCTTGGCCTGCTCATAGATGCGGACGTTGTGTCCAACCCGCCGCAGCGTCGCCGCCGCGGTTAGTCCGCCAATTCCCGCGCCAACGATCGCGATCGAGAGCTTGCGTCCGGTCAAGGGGCCGTCTTCCTTAGTGGAATGAGGTCTAAAAGGTGAGTCATACGCGAAAAGGCGCAGAGTTGTCGAAGCCGGCTGATTTTGAACGTCGTGGCATTGGTATATGATTGGTTCCGCAATACCGCCTCGGAGTAAGGCGATTGGACAAATTCGAGCCTGGGAGCAAGAGGCGTCATGGCATGCGTATTGGATGGGATCACCGTTCTCGACCTTGGGACCGGACCGGCGGCGGCGCTGGCCACCATGTTCCTGAGCGATCAAGGCGCGCGGGTCATCCGCGTGACCGGTCCCACGCAACCGCCTCTGCGCGCCGACGGATTTGTGATCTGGGATCGCGGTAAGGAGTGCGTCGCGCTGGATCTGGATGCTGCGGCCGGGGAAATTGGCGGCGGCCAGATGCCGGCGCCGGACACGGCCGGGGCACTTTTCCAACGGTTGGTGGCGGGTGCCGATGTTCTGGTGGAAGACTTTGCGCCGGGCTCAAGCCATCAACGCTTGGTGGCTCCGGAATGGCTAGGGCGGATCAACACGCGGTTGGTGCATTGTTCCATCACGGCATACGGTAAGCAGGGGCCGCTCAAGGATGAGCCGGCCATCGATGATCTGGTGCTCGCCCGCATGGGTGTTCTCGGCGGCATGCCGGGATTTCGCCCCGCGCCGGTCCACGTGGTGCATCCGCTGCCGAGCGCCGGTGCGGCGATCCTCGCGGCTATCGGGATTGCCGCGGCGCTGCTTGCGCGCGAGCAAACCGGCCGCGGACGCAGCGTCGAAACCACGTTGATGGCGGGCGCGCTGCTCTATCATCCGAAGGTCACCGGTGAGCGCCTGAAGCGTCACGTCTTCCAAACCCACCCCGCCGGTAGCGCGCCGTTCTATAGCGTCTATGAATGTGCGGACGGCAAATGGGTGCAACTCGGCTGTGTGCATACCCGCTTCATTGCCATTGCGGCCGGTCTGATGGGGATCGGCGATCTCGTCGCGGAGCCGAGGTTCGATGGCGGGCGCCCGGCCGGAGAGGAAGAAGACGCGGAACTGCGCGAGGCGCTGACCCGGATCCTTCGCACCAAGCCGTATGCGGATTGGGCCAAGGCTTTCGAAGCCGCCGATGTGCCG
>CAYYBI010000104.1:0-4031 GCA_964469835.1 uncultured Rhodospirillaceae bacterium | reverse complement strand
AATATCGTCTCCACGTGCTTGGTGTGGTAGCCAAGGTCGAACAGGACGTCGAGTTCGTCACTGGCAAGATAACCGCCAATATCCTTGTCCGCCTTGATCAGGTTGAGAAAAGCGCCGTTGCCATGCCAGACTTCCATGGCGTTGCGCTGTACCGCGCGATAGGCGTCTTCGCGGCTCATGCCTTTTTGGGTGAGGGCGAGCATGACCCGCTGGGAATT
Source organism: uncultured Rhodospirillaceae bacterium (assembly GCA_964469835.1). Taxonomy (GTDB): domain Bacteria; phylum Pseudomonadota; class Alphaproteobacteria; order UBA8366; family UBA8366; genus JAOTYV01. The sequence continues at coordinate 3,813 of CAYYBI010000104.1, read as the reverse complement.
GTGCAATCCGCCCAGCCGGTCGAGATTGGCTTTCATCGCTTCCGGGTAGACCTGTAGTTTCTCGACCACGCCCGCAAGACGCGACAATGCAAAGTCGAGCGTCACGGTCGTGTCTGGTGCGATGACCCGTTCAACAGACGAATGCGAGATATCGCGCTCGTGCCACAGGGTCACGTTTTCGAGCGCCGGGGTTACCGCGCTGCGGACCAATCGGGCCAGGCCGCAGAGATTCTCCGTCAGCACCGGGTTGCGCTTATGCGGCATCGAGGACGAGCCTTTTTGTCCGGGAGCGAAATATTCCTCCGCCTCGCGCAGTTCGGTGCGTTGCAGGTGGCGGATTTCCGTGGCCAGCCGTTCCACCGCGGACGCGATAACCCCCAGGGTCGCGAAGAAGGCGGCGTGCCGGTCGCGCGGGATCACCTGCGTGGAGACCGGCTCGGGCGTCAGCCCAAGTTTTTCGGCGACATGCGCCTCGACCTGCGGATCGATATTGGCGAAGGTCCCGACCGGACCCGAGATGGCGCAGGTCGCGACTTCCCGCCGCGCCTCGACCAGCCGCCGGCGGCAGCGGGCGAATTCCGCATAATGCCCCGCCAGCTTCAAGCCGAAGGTGGTCGGCTCCGCGTGAATGCCATGGCTCCGGCCCATGCAGGCCGTGTGCTTGTGTTCTTCCGCCCGGCGCTGCAACGCGGCAAGTAGCGTATCCATATCTTCAAGCAGGATGTCGGCGGCCTGCGTCATTTGCACCGACAGGCAGGTATCGAGCACGTCGGACGATGTCATGCCTTGATGGACAAAGCGCGCTTCCTCGCCGACTTGCTCCGATAGTTCGGTCAGGAAGGCGATGACGTCATGGTGCGTTTCCCGCTCGATCTCGTCTATCCGCGCAATGCGGGCGTCGGTGTAGGGTATATCACCGCGCTTCCAGACGGCTTTCGACGCCTCGCTCGGGATGACACCCAATTCGGCCAGGGCGTCGCAGGCATGGGCTTCGATTTCGAACCAGATGCGAAAGCGATTGGCCGGTTCCCAAATCGCGACCATTGCAGGGCGGCTGTAACGCGGAATCATTTTATTCTGTTAGCTCCTCTCACGGCGAATGCGCTCGGGTTATGCCAGTTTCTGCTGGGCATTTAAAGCGCGATACGGTCGTGCACAGGTGTCGCGCAACAAAGAATAGGCTGGTCTGGTTAATAATTCCGAAAGTCGATACGGGTGGCTATTGGTCGCAGGATCGCTCCGCCACCGGCCCGGTTTCATGAATAATAAGGCCAAATCGGTAGTCTCGTAGTGCCGTCGCGCTGGCATTTACAGACTCTTAATCTGCGGCGGTAAAGCTGGCGTGTCGCATAATATTCAAGAGGCTACGATGCCATTCATTGCTTGCCGCCGGGCGCCGGCGTGTCGACTAAGGTTTCTTCTGCTGACGGGGGTGTTCGGCCTTTTGTGCCTGCCGGCGTTGGCCGAAACGCGGGATGATTTCACGAAGCGGATAGCGGCCGCCTATCGGTCGGCCGACAAGATGGTGGCGCTGCGCGCGTTGTTCCATCTCGACGGCGTCGATGCGGACTCACTGGCGATGTACGAAAAGCGGATTATTCCCCGGATGCTGGGCAAATTAAGTGCGCCGAGCATCGCATACGAGCCGCTGCCCGACGGATTCGATCCCGTTTATGTCCGAGATGGATACGAATACAGGCCCAATATCGCGCCGGCCGGCTTCGTCGTGTTGAATACCAGGACGAAGGTTCTCTACGGTGTGCGCGACGGGCTGCACTACTTCCCGGGCGTCACGCGCGTTCTGGTCGCGCCCGGCACGCCGCCCGACCGGCTGGTGCAGATGATGGTGGTCGGCATGGCCTCGCCGCCGGTCCGGTTCGCCGGTCATTGCGACATCATGCAAAGCAACGGCAAGCTCAAACGCATGGTCCTGGAAAGCAACGATAGCGGCAACCAAACGGTCGTCCTGATGGCGCAGCACATCACGGCATGCCATGTCACCAACGCATCCGCGAGAGGAACGCTTTGGCTGCGTCTGCAGGAAGGCGAGGCAGTGGTGTTCGACAAGCGGGTCTCGGCGCCGGTGGTGACGATAGACTATACCCGCTGACGCCGGCTCAATTTAAGCTGCACTTGCACCACCGGGACGTCCGGCGGCAGCCGAACGCCGGCTAGGCGAGCAGCGGTTTATCCCCCTTCAGCATGATGCGGTGCATATAGCGCCGCTCGCTGGGATCGAAATCGAAAGTGGCCTGGTGCTGGGCCGCGCGATTGTCCCAGACCAGCATGTCACCCAAGCGCCATTCATGGCTGTACTGGAATTGCGGCTGGTCGCAATGCGCGAACAGTTCGTCCATAAGCCGGTCGCCTTCTTCGCGGTCGAGACCCTCGACTTGATCGATTCGCATCGGATTGAGGTAGAGCGCATTCCGACCGGTCACCGGATGCTTGCGGACGATCGGCTGCCAGACGCCTTCCGTCTGGGCCTCTTCCTCTTTGCTGCGCGTCAGGAGCATGCGCGGCGCGCGGCGTGAAAGATAGGCGTGAAAGGCCCGGCGCCCCTGCAGGGATGCCTGCCGTTCTGCGCTCAGCGCGTCATAGGCGGCATACATGTTGACGAATTCGGTATTGCCGCCGTGGCTCGGAATCTCGATCGCGTACAGCGTCGTCGCTTTCGGCGGACTTTCGAGGTTTGAGTGGTCCGTATGCCAGGATCCGCCGCGATTGAGCCGCTTGGTGCCGCCGGTCCGCTTGTCGGTGGCGAGGTTGGTCAATTCCTCGATTTCGGCGTGGCCGGGCAGCCGGTAGGTGCTGACGATTGGTGGAAACGGCTCGCCGAGTGCGCGGGCCGCGGCGAGGAATTTCTCCGGCGTGTCGAACCGCTGATCGCGGAAACACAGCACGACATTATCGACGAAAGCCTGATTGACCCTTGTCTTGGTGTCGTCATCGAGCGCGTGAGTCATATCCAGGCCCACAACTTCTGCGCCACAGACGGCATCGACTTTCCTGATTTCCACGGTTCATTCTCCCGCTGCTTTGACCAAGCCCTTCGCGATAGGCACCTCGGACAATTCGTCATAGCCACTTGCCGATAGGGGGATGATATCATGCATCCGCAATGCTTGCGCCGGTTCGAACAGCCGCGGGCGCCATGTGTTGGGGTCTGACTCACACCGCTAGCGCCGGAGCATTGGAAGGAAACGCCATGAAAATTGCCAGCTTCGAAGTGACCGCCCTGAACGTTCCGGAAGAAGAAACGTTGGCGCGTCCAAGTGACCGGTTGGCGATTCGAAATCCGAAATTCTCTCCAACCATTCTGAATGGCCCTTTGGTTCGATTCCAGTCGTTCAAACTTCGAATTGACACAATGCGCGCCAATAGCTTGCCTGGCGCGGCGTGAGGATTTACACGAAGGGGTATGTCCCCGCGTGACGATGATTGAAGGAATGCATGATGGCCGCGCTGACTGCCGACCAAATTAACCAGGCCCGCATTGATCTTGCGGCCGCATTTCGCTGGGCGGTGCGGCATGGGTTGAACGAGGGGATTTGCAACCATTTCAGCATGGATGTCGGCGAGGATCGGTTCCTGGTGAACCGCCATGGATTGCACTGGTCCGAGATTGCCGCGTCGAATATTTTGCTGGCCGATTTCGAGGGCAATGTCCTGGAGGGCGAGGGAGAGGTCGAACCGACTGCCTTCTATATCCACAGCCGGATCCACAAGGCGTGTCCGCATGCGACGGTGGTGATGCACACCCACATGCCCTATGCCACGGCGTTGACCGCCGTCGAGGAGGGGCGCCTCGAG
>CAYYBI010000103.1:0-4511 GCA_964469835.1 uncultured Rhodospirillaceae bacterium | reverse complement strand
GACTGGACCGGTCGGCGATGCCTTGCCTATGTAGGGGAACGCCGCGCACAAATGCTGGATGCGGGAATTATCGCTGGTGACCGTGTCATGGTCGCGAACCTTCGCGGCAACGCGTACTGGCTGGACCACTTCGCCCTTTGGTCAATCGGCGCAATCGGCGTGCCGACCGAACGCACGGCGCCGGCGAGCCGGCTGGATGAGGTTGTCGAAGATGTCGATCCGGGATTCCTTTGCGGCCGGTTAGAGAACGGCGCCGGATCCGCCGCGGATACAGTGATCATATTACCGGCGCTGTCCGAAGCCGCTGGCGTTGGAAACGACGATGTTTCCGCCGACTTGTTGCAGCGCGATCCGTTCGAGGCGAACTGCCTGGCGCTCTATACCTTTACCAGCGGTACGACAAAGCGTCCGAAGGTCGTCCCGCTGAGCCATGGAATGCTGCTCGCGAATGCGCGGGCCAGTGCGTCACAATTGCCCTATGACGAGAATGAGCGGGTGTTCGCGCCGATCCCATTCCGATTTATTAGCGCGATCTCACACTGCCTGGTGACGGTTTTGCAGAAAGCAACCTATCTTGGCTCGGAGACGCCGCTGATCAAGGGCGACATGGTGTCGACGATGCAGGATTGGCAAAGCACCGCGTTTGGCGGCAGTCCGTTGCAAGTGCGGTGGATTGCCGAGACCGGCGATGATACGGACGTCAATTTTGAATTGAATTGGATTATGTCTTCCGGTGACAATCTGCCGATCGACATCATCGACCGGTTGGTTGTGCAAATGCCGAATTCCAAAGTCATTGTCGCCTATGGGCTGACGGAAGTCGCTGGTCGATTTTGCATGCTCGATCCGGATCTTCTCAAGGAACGGCGCGGCTCGGTTGGCCGGCCGATCCATGGGATGCGGCTATCCGTTCGGAATGAGGATGACCGGCCCTGCGAGCCGGGCGAGATCGGCAATGTCTTCGCGTCCGGCGGCGGCGTATTTGACGGATATCTGAATTTTCCCGAGGAAAACAGCCAGGTTATGACGCCGCACGGTTTTCTGACGGGCGATCTCGGAATTATTGACGACGACGGGTATCTCTATCTGCGAGGCCGTTCGGACGAGGTCTTTAAATCCGCAGGACAAAAGGTGAGTGCGCTGTTGATCGCCCAGGAACTGATCAAGCTCGGCATATTCACGGATGTTGCCGTTACGGATCAGCCCCATCCAATTCTTGAACGGGTACCGCACGTTTATTACGTGCCGAAGGACGGTGTCGAATTCAAAAAAGGGGAGATTTTGCGGTCACTTCGAAAGACGCTGCCGAGCAATCATATTCCGCAGGGTTTCACGGCGGTCGACCGTATTCCGCGAACCGGTTCCGGCAAGCTGGATCGCCGGGGCTTTAAGGAACTCCTTCGCTCCTTGTCATAAATATCCTGGATGGCGGGCTCAGACATGTGGAAAATTGTGTTTTGAAAATACTCGGGCGTCTTGGCCTTGTTGCGGTGTTCTTCTTTCTCATCGGACAGGGCGCCGCATGGATGAACGCGGCCGGGTATACGTGGAACGTGGCTTCGGTCAGGCTTGTTCAGCACGAATTTCACCAGCTACAGGATTTTCTGTTTCGTGTGCGAGAACGAAAAGCGCCCATCGATATCGTGGTAGTGGGCGACCGGACATTTTTGAATCGCACGGTCGCTTGGCTCCCTCGGGACAAGACGGTGCAGACGGTAAATTTTCACCGGTTCCGGATCGACGCGTTGAGTATTCTGTTCGAATCGATGCCACCCGGACGGGTCGGCACTTTCATTGTGCATCACAATCCATTGTTGTGGTCGGATTACCGGTATCGCGGCCGTACGCAGTCAGTCGATCTGTGGCGCAATTTAGACGATACGGATTTCACCATTTTTCCCGTGAAGCACGTCAGGCTCGTTTTTCGGACACTGAAAGACATGGCGGCGAGCTCGGCCGATTGGCTCAGTGAAAAACATGACCGGCCCAAAAACCTGGACGAACTCAGCTTCGTTACGCAGCGGAAGGAGCTTGACCGGCTCGAACGAGCAATAGCGCTGCATAAGGGGTCGCGGATAATTTGGGGCAAGGACTATGTCGGCTACAGTCGGGAGAGCAATCGAAAATTGTATGCCGAAATGAGAGCGTATTCGTCCTCGGCCGAGGCGAAAAAGCGGTTTGGCGAAATCATTTCTCTAAAGAACCTGCCGTCCAAGTTCTAGGCTACGCGGGGCGGGCCTGTTCCGCGGAATTTGCGGGCTAGTACAGTTCGTAGACGAAATGAAGCTTGGAAAACGGGAACTCGGCGATGAAATACCAAATGGCCAAGGCGATCAGCGCTTGCCACAAAACCATTCGGCAATCCGCCGCCAGGTTTTTTCCCATATCCGGTCGCATCATTCTATACAGCCATCGCTTGAATTAATTTCCAACCCGATTTCAAGTCCGGCAGATTGGCGATGGTCTGCACGAACGCAACGTAAAAAATCGTAAATGCCCAAGCGGCGATCGGATAACCGGGAAGTTTCCGTAATCGGATAAAGTGCCGGTTTTTCCATTGATCGAGCGATGTGAGTACGGCGAGACCCGCGCCATGCATGGCACCCCACGCCAGGTAGGTCAGCGTAAATTCATGCCACAGCCCGATCAACATGAAGGAAACGAAGATTGCGAGCTGGGCCCGAAATTTGCCTTTGAAGATCAGCAGCAGGGGAAAAAAGACATACCCCCTTACGAAATTTCCCAGTGAAATATGCCAGCGGCGCCAAAAATCCTGCAGATTTCTCGCCAGCACGGGGATGTTGAAGTTCTCCATGATCGAAAGGCCGAACCATCGCGATGTCCCGATGGCGATGTCCATATAGCCGCTGAAATTGACGTAGGTGTAAAAGAACTTCATCAGGATGAAACCGACCAGGCTCAACGTCGAATGCCCGGAAAAATCATCCGGTGCGCCGGTCCACGTCGCACTCGTAAAGCCCTTGATCAGGGTTTCTGCGACAAAGAGGGATTTGAAGAGGCCGAGAACGAGACGCAGGCTTCCCTCGGCGAAGTCACTGACCGCGGGTCGTTTCTCGAAATGTTCGATCGTGAATGCCGCGTATCGTTCGATTGGCCCGGCCGAGTAAATCGGAAAGAATATGTTCAATAGGAATAGCTGCGCGAATTCGATTCGGGTCTGTTTCTGAAAACAATCGAAGACGACGGCGATTGTCTTGAGCGTCAGAAAACCAATGCCGAGTGAAATTGCCAATTGGTTGAAGTCCAACCGATTGAGTGGAACGGCGACGCCCAGGATTTTGATCAGGATGAGCGGCCCGAGCAGGGTGAGCAGGGTGGCAATGCGTTTGTAGGGGAAATAGCGGAAAGTATAGCGGTCGTGATACCGGCACCACGCGAACCCGGCGCCCGTCACATAAAGCGCGAAGATCAGCGACCATGGGGCAAGCATATAGACGAGAGCTATGGAGCTCCCGAGTAGCACCCAAAACCGTCCATCCGGACGGTTGCCCGGTATCAGCATGTACAGGCAATACGTAAGCAAAGCCCAAATTAAAAAAAGGTCGACGTTGCCGAGCACGCGTTACATTCCTCTCTTGCCCAAACCGTGACCTATTGCCGCGTCGCAAGGTCGAGCTTGCGAATTTCGGAGGCGAGCCAGAGGGAAAATCGTCGCGACGTCGCGACGGTGAAATGCGTCGGGTCGTGGTAGCGTTGCCGCTTGTAGAGCTCGGCAAGCAATTCTTTTGGCGGCACAATGATCGGAACGCCGAAACGGCGCGATGCCGTCGTCACGAACTCCGGTTTCAGTTCCGGTTCCATGTATTCCGGGACATGGAAGAATACCACTTTGCTACCGCGCGCCCGTGCGAGATCGGCAATTCGTTGGTAAAAATAAGTGTTCAGCGCCTCGTGTTTGTCGTCGAGGTTCCATGCCAATGAACGGTTCTGCCAATCCGGCGGATAGCTTTCCCGGCGTTTGAGATTGGCCTCGATGTTCACCCATTGCGGGCTATGCGGACAATCGACCAATCCCCATTCCGTTCGAGTCGCCGCCGCGCGGTCGAGGTCTTGCGTCTTGCCTGAAAAAGCGTCCTCGACGTGACGGGTGGCGCGTTCGGCGGTCCATTTCAGAAATCGTGACATCTTCCAATACCAGGTATTCCGGCCGTCATGCCACAGCAGGGTCAGCAGGTCTCCAAAAGTCAGCAGGATTGGCGTGCGTTCGTGGTAGCGGACATACAGGCTTTTTGCCAGATTGAACTCCACGAGCACAGTCGATGCAGATTTCCGCTCGAGAAAATCACGTAAAAACGTGTAGAAAATTTCTGGCCCACGCCATGATTTACCGTAGTCCCACATGGTGGGCACGGTTCCATTCTGCGCCAGGGCTGGACCCAACACCGTCGTGTGAACGGCCACCATGCCGCGTGAATTGGCGAATACGAGATAATCAATATGGTCGGGGCCGCTGCCCTGTGTGTATGTGAGTCCATACTGACAGGGGTAAA
>CAYYBI010000102.1:0-5093 GCA_964469835.1 uncultured Rhodospirillaceae bacterium | reverse complement strand
TGCCGGAGACGCAATTCACCGAATACTTCCTGTGCCCGGATGGATCGCTGAGGACGGAGAGCGCGCAATCCGGCGATACCGCCATCGCCTTCAATCATGACCCGTTGCATCCTGTGCCCACGATCGGCGGCCCCATTTCTTCGGGCTCTCCGGTCATGGAGGGTGGCGCCTATGATCAGCGCGAAGAAGAGCGCTTTTTTGGCTCGACGCCGCCATACTTGCCACTGTCCGCAAGGCCGGACGTTCTGGTATTCGAAACACCACCTTTAACGCAGGATGTCACCGTTGTCGGCCCGGTCAAAATTCGCCTCTGGGTGTCGTCGGATTGTCCCGACACCGACTTCACCGCAAAGCTGATCGACGTCTATCCCGGCAACGAGGACTATCCGCATGGATTTGCGATGAACCTGACCAATGGCATCATGCGCGCGCGCTATCGCGATTCCTGGGAAAAGCCGTCCATGATGATCCCGGGCGACATCTACCAAATCACCATCGAAACCTTCCCGACCGGAAATTTGTTCAAGGCGAGGCATCGCATCCGCCTCGATATCGCCAGCAGTAATTTCCCGCACTTTGACGTCAACACCAACACCGGCGAACCGGAAGGGGCCGCACGGCGCAGCCGAATTGCGACGAACACCATCCATCTGAATGGTGCCCATCCGTCGCACGTACTCTTGCCGATCGTCCCTGCCTGACCGGACGACGTTCCAACCGCCAAGACTTGGTTAAGCCACAATTAATTCTTCGCTGCTAGCGTAGGACGGACGATGGTCCGCCTTGACCGCCCAAGAATTAATGGAATGAAAAATTCTTTAACTTTTAGGTACTTCCCGCTGATCAGCGGAGCCGTCATCGTTGTGGCGGGCGTCATTTTGGGCGCTCTCTACACATATTCCGTGCGCGCCGATTTGAGTCAGATCGCCGAACGCAACAATGTGTCGATGGCACACGCCATTTCCAACTACATCTGGCCCCGCATCGACACCTTCGTCCTGAATGCCAATACGCTGGCCAAGGATCAATTGAGGCGGCATCCGAAGCTCGGCGAAATTCGCGACCTCACACTCGATCTGGTGCGCGAAACCCCCGTCCTAAAAATCAAGATCTACGACCTCAACGGCTTGACGGTATTCTCGAGTGATCCGACACAAATCGGCCAGAATTCAAGCGGCAACGCGGGGTTTCGGGCCGCCCGCAACGGCACGGTGGCGAGCGAACTCACCCACCGGGATCGCTTCAGCGCCTTCGAGCAACAGGTTGAAGATCGAGATGTCCTTTCCAGCTACATTCCAATCCGATTGAAGAATGACGAAATCCGCGGCGTGTTCGAGATCTATTACGACGTGACCCATTTGCTGGCACGTATCAAGTTTTCCCAGCAACTGCAGATTACCGTCGTCGCGCTAACCCTGGCGCTGTTGTATCTGATGATCCTCAGGCTCGTGCGTCATCGCGACCGGTTGATCGAAAATCATCACATCGACCGGGTCGCGCTGTTCCATAAGAACGTCAAGGTGGAGGAAGCCAGCCGCGCCAAATCGGATTTTCTGGCGAAAATGAGCCACGAGCTGCGCACACCGCTCAACGCCATCATCGGCTTTACCGACGCATTGCGCATGAAGGAGCTGGGCGCGGCCACCCGCGCGAAATCTTCCGAATATTTGGACTATATCGCGTCGAGCAGCCAACACCTGCTTGCCCTGGTCGAAGATATCCTCGACATGTCGCGCATCGAGTTCGGTAAGTCCGATCTGCAACTCACGGAAATATCGCTGCAGGACATCACCAATGAATGCATCGGAATGCTGAGCGGTGCGGCGGAGCGCGAAACCCCCACGATCCAGACCAGGATTGCCAGCCCCTCGCCCATTCTCCGGGTGGATGAGCGGCGCTTCAAGCAGGTCCTGATCAATCTGTTCAGCAATGCCATCAAATTTACGCCCGCCGGCGGCGAAATTTCACTCTCCGCCGAGCCGACTACCCCCGGCGGCCTCAAAATTCGCATTCAGGACACCGGAATCGGCATTGCAAAACAGGATATCGATAAGGTGCTAACACCTTTCGGACAGGTTGATCGAAATGTCGGCCGCCGTGGCGCGGGCGCGGGCCTCGGCCTCGGCCTATCGCTTGCCCAATCCTTAGTCGAACTTCATGGCGGCATACTCGACCTGGACAGCACGCTTGGCAAAGGGACTAGCGTCACCATCACCTTGCCGGCCGAGTTTATTGTTACCCCGGCGCATACGGACGCGGCCGGCAGCTAACACGGAACCGGTCGTTCAAATCGACGGCGGGTCCTCGGCAACCACAGCATCGGCAAGCGAATTATCGACGCAGTCCTCGAACGGAATTTCCCGTTCGATCAATCCGCCCGATAACAGAGCAACGCGCAGCCTTTCGAAACCGACGCGCGGCAACACCGGGTTATGGCCCCAAATGCCAAGATCTTGATAACGCGCCACCGCCCCCTCAATCCGGTCGCGCGGCACATCTTCAAAAAATCCCGCAATCGCCGCCGCTACATCCGCTGCGCTGTGTCCGTGTAGCCATTTCTGCGCGCGGGACATCGCCCGCGTCATGCGGTACAGGGCGTCCCGTTGCGTATCCAGTGTTTTCCGGACCGTATACAGCGTCGTGTAGCTGCATGGCCCGCGCGTCGCCGCTGCATACCAGATGTGCCCCACGCCGTCCGCCAACAATTCTTCGGCGAACGGTTGGAAAACCTGAATGACATCGACGTCGCCCCGGCGCAGCGCCGCCGTATTATCCGGCATCGTGCCATCGGTTACGCGCCGCAAGGCGTCCGGATCCATCCCGGCGCGCCGCATGTCGTCCTGCAGGCACATCCAGGGCGTCGGAACTTCGGATACCGAGGCGAGTGTAACGTCGGCCAGGTCCGACATCTGAAAATCCGGTTTTGCGACACGGCCGATCAGGAAGAACGGATCGCGCGTGACGGTTTCGCAAAATCCAACCAGACCGCAATCGGGATCGCGGTCATGATTCATCATGATCCGCATCGGCCCGCCCCAATGAACGTCGGTCGATCCCTGTTGCAATTGCGCCGCGACACTGTCGAGATCCTTGCTGATACGAAGTTCGACGTCCACACCTTCCGCCTCGTAGGCACCGAGCACATGCGGCAGATAGAATGGCGTATAAAACACCGCGCGGAAGTTTTCCGTGAGAATGACGGCCATCGATTTATTTCTCCCTCGCGGTTTCATCCAACAAACAGGGTCATAGGTAAATCATGCCACGAAAATGTATTTTGATCACGGGGGCGAACGGATTTCTCGGGCGGGAACTGACCCGCCGCCTCTGCCGGGACACCGACAACGTCATCGCCATCGATCACATGGTGCCGCTGGACCATGGCCTGCCCTGCGACCTGATCGAGGCCGATGTACGCGATACCGCGGTTCTGGATGAAATATTCACCCGTAACCCGATCGATGCGGTGGTTCATCTCGGCGGCGTGTCGGGCCAAATGCTGTTTCGCGACGACCCGGCCGGCATCGTCGAAATCAATGTCGTCGCGACCGCGCGGCTGATCGAAACTGCGTGGCGCGCCGGGGTCCAACGGTTCGTTTTCGCATCGTCCTTGCGCGCGTACGGCGAGATGGGGAACGGGACGGGCCCGGACTCGATTCCCGAAACCGCGCCGTTCCGGCCGGTCGAAGTCTACGGCGCCAGCAAAGCGGCCTGCGACGCCCTGTTGCGCGGCTACCGCATGGAGCACGGGCTGGATGGCGTCGCGCTCCGCATCGGTGCGGTTTACGGGCCCGAGCGCCGGACCGAGTCCCTGGTAACACGCCTGCTGCGCGCCGCAATCGACGGACAGCCAATTGTCATTGACCAGAACAGCGGCCGCATCGCGCCCTATGTCTATCGGGACGACGTGGTGGCCGCCCTGCAGAGCGCGCTCGATGTCGGGGAAACCCCGGCATACGCCTATAACGTCGCCGGCCCGGAAGCCTTGAGCGACGCCGAGCTGGTTGAGGCGGTGCGCCATCAATTCCCAAACGCCGAGATCACCGTACCAGCTACATCCAGACCACTCGTCGGCGGACAGCTCGACGGCGCCCTGGCCACACGCGATCTCGGCTACCGGCCCGCCTTCGATATTCACAAGGGTATCGCCGCCACAGCCGCCTGGCTACGTGCGGTGTAACCCGTCAACCGCGGTAGCCGCGGCCACCCTCGTCACGCAGGAAGATGCGGATCAGATGCCGCCGCCGGTCAGGCTCCTCGTAATCTTCATAGCCGGTCCGGCTATGCGCGCAGCGCCAGTTCATGATGTATTCCGCTTGCCCGGGCGCGAGATCGAAATCGAACCGCAGCGCCGGATCTTCCAGCACTTCCGACAAGGCGTTGATCGCGTCCTCACCCGCCGCATCGAGCGTTTCCCCCGCCATTTCATAACCCGCGGTAATGTTGCGCAGGTTGAAGCGGCCCCACAACGCCATGCCGTCGTAGCGAAAAACCGGATGCAGGCTCGCCACCGGTTCACCCGGCGCATGTTCGCCGTACCGGTTCAGATAAAATGGTCGGTAGAGCCTGGGCAGCAACGCCGGATACCGCCGGCGCATCGCATTATGCGCCGAATACAGACTGACGACGCTGCTCCTGCCGCCTTTTCTGGCGATGCGCAGGACCTGCAAACCAAAATAAGTCGGCGGCAGATTGTAGCCAAAATCCGTATGAAAATCGAGCGGGTCAGCGGTCACGTCGGCGCGCACTTTTGGATTCTTCCGCTTGCCCGTATCCGTCACGTCATACAACAGCATACCCGAGAACGACTGCGCGACCGGCCGCGCGATCAAGGAACTCAGCACCCAATACACGGTCCTGAGATCCGCCTTGTCGAGCCGCGCAACCGGCAACCGGTCGAGCACGGCGAAACCCACGCCGCGGTCGAGGATGCGCTTTACCCGGCCCATCAGGATGCGGCAGCGCGGCATCGAGAAATCAGCGGGCGCCAAAACTTCGGTCTGCAACGGGCTGGCCCGCACCGAATCGATCATTGCGACAATTTCCCGGATACAGTCATCCGGAATGTGCACGAGATAATCCTCGCGCCTAAG
>CAYYBI010000101.1:0-7978 GCA_964469835.1 uncultured Rhodospirillaceae bacterium | reverse complement strand
AGCTTCATGGTGCACGAACCAAGCGGAATCATCGATCTGTCGAGCGCCACGTCCTTCGCCTGCAATCGCCGCAGGTACCGCAGCATCTCCGTTTCCGAGTGATAGCTGTTGAACACGGGATGAGACAAACAGGTGGCGCGCCGTTCAAGCGCCGGGGGAATGGCATCCTGCGCCGCGCCATCCAGCTCATCCATCGTGAACCCGGTATCCTCCTTGCCCGAAATGATGCGCCACAGCAGCACGATGTCCTCCCGGCGCGTCGTCTCGTCGAGCGAGATACCGACCGCATTCCCATCGATCCGCCGCAGATTGATGCCCGCGCCAACCGCCCGTGCATGAACCTTATCGGCGGACTCCACCGGCACGGTCAACGTGTCGAAGAAGGCAGTCTGATCCGCCGGATGCCCAAGCCGCTTCAAGCCTTCCGCTAGAATCACGGTAAGCCGATGCACCCGCTTGGCAATCGTTCGAAGGCGCTCCGGACCGTGATAGACCGCGTAGAGCCCGGCCATGACCGCCAGGAGCACCTGTGCGGTACAAATGTTGCTCGTCGCCTTCTCGCGCCGGATATGTTGCTCACGCGTCTGTAGCGCCAGACGCAACGCCGGACGGCCTTTCGCGTCCACCGAGACGCCGACCAGCCGGCCGGGCAGCGACCGCTTATGATCGCCCGAACACGCGATAAAGGCTGCGTGCGGGCCGCCAAATCCCAGCGGTACGCCGAATCGTTGCGCACTGCCGAGCACGATATCCGCACCCCATTCGCCCGGTGGCGTCAGCACTATCATAGCAAGCAGGTCGGCGGCGACGCTGACCAGCGCGCCGCTCTCATGCGCCTGTGTGACGAGCGCCCGATAGTCCTCGATCCCGCCGTCCGAGGCCGGGTATTGCAAAAGAATTCCGAATGGCGCCGGGTCGGGCAATCCGTCACGATGATCGCCAACGACAACCTCAATGCCGAGCGGCCGCGCCCTGGTGCGGATGACCTCGATAGTCTGCGGATGGCAGCGATCCGAAACAAAAAAGCGGTCGCTCTTGCTCTTGCCGACACGGCGGCACATCGTCATCGCCTCAGCCGCCGCCGTGCCTTCGTCCAGCAGCGACGCGTTGGCGACTTCCATCCCGGTAAGGTCGCAGATCATGGTTTGGAAATTCAACAACGCTTCCAGCCGGCCCTGGCTGATTTCCGGCTGATAGGGCGTGTAAGCGGTGTACCAGCCCGGGTTCTCCATCACGTTGCGCAGAATGACCGGCGGCGTAATGCAGTCGTAATAGCCTTGTCCGATCATCGAGCGCATTACCGTGTTGCGCCCGCCCATTCCGCGGAGCGTATCAAGCGCATCCCGCTCGCTGCACCCGCCGCCGAGATCGAACGCGTGGTCGCTGCGGATCGCCGCCGGCACCGCCGCATCGACCAGCGCGTCGAGTGACGCAAAGCCGAGGCTGTCGAGCATTGCCGCGATGTCCGTATCGCCCGGTCCGATGTGCCGATGGACGAAATCATTTTTTTGTTCAAGCACGCTAAGCGGTGAATTTTTAGTCATCGCATCCTTTCCCATCGGCAGCGCCGCGGTCAGCTGTGTTCCTTGACGAATTCGGCATAGGCGGTTTCATCCATCAGCCCGTCCAACTGCGACGCGTCGGTAATCTTGATCTTGAAAAACCAGCCACCGCCCAACGGGTCACCGTTCACGGCGCCCGGCTCGTCAGCCAGCCCCTCATTAACCTCAACCACTTCGCCCGTAACCGGCGAATAGATTTCGGAGGCGGCCTTCACCGATTCGACGACCGCCGCTTCGGTGTCTTGCGAGACGGATTTCCCGATGTCCGGCAATTCGACGAAAACGACGTCGCCCAATTGTTCCTGGGCAAAATTGCTGATGCCGACGGTGCCGATATCACCCTCGACGGTGATCCATTCATGGTCTTCGCTATACCGGATGTTGCTCATTGCTCTTCGCATCTCCCTCTATGACCCGTTGCCGCTAACCGCGGTAGTAATTGGCCGGAACAAACGGCATTTTCGTGACCCGTTCGATCAGCGGACGATCGCGCACGATCGCGGTCACGACCGTGCCGATTTCCCGAAATTTCGCCTGCACATAGCCCATCGCGACGGGGCCGGCCACGGTCGGGCCGAAGCCTCCGCTCGTAACGACGCCGATATCCGCACCGTCGCTGTTCGTCAGCCGGGCGCCTTCGCGTGCCGGCGTCCTATCCTCCGGCCGCAATCCGACGCGAACCCGTTCAACGCCATCGCGAAGTTGCCGCTGAACGACGGCGTCGCCGGGATAACCGCCCTGTTCGCGCCGCCGCTTGCCAATCGACCAGGTGAGCGCCGCCTCGACCGGCGTCGTCGTCTCGTCGATATCATGTCCGTAGAGGCACAGCCCGGCCTCCAAGCGCAGCGAATCGCGCGCGCCCAAGCCGATTGCCTCGACTTCCGCTTGGTCAAGCAGCGCCGCGGCAAGCGCCTCCGCTTGTGCCGCCGGCACCGAAATCTCGAACCCGTCTTCGCCGGTGTAGCCGGAACGGGTCAGGCCACAGTCGACACCGCCCACCATCCCCCGCGCCGCCGTCATGAATTGCATCGCATCCAATTTGATGTCGGTGTGACGTTGCAGCACCGCAGCCGCCTGCGGCCCCTGCAATGCGATCAGCGCCAAGTCCTCCAAAACGTCGACATCGATGCTGCCCGGCAGAGCGGCCCGAAGATGCGCAATATCCTCGGTCTTGCAGGCGGCGTTGACGACAATCGCGTAGTGGTCGCCCGCATTGGTAACGATCAGGTCATCCAGTATGCCGCCACGATCATTGGTAAACATAGTGTAGCGCATCCGGCTGGGGGCTAGCCCTTGGATGTCGCCGGGAACGATCGCCTCCAGCGCCGCAGCCACGCCGTCACCCCGCAAAGCCACCTGCCCCATATGGGAAACGTCGAAGAGCCCGGCCGCGGCGCGGGTATGAAGATGCTCTTTCAGGACGCCCAGCTTGTACTGCAGCGGCATGGCGTAGCCGGCGAAGGGAACCATTTTCGCCCCCATCGATACGTGGAGATCGTTAAGCGGCGTGGTTGCGAGCGCAGCATTTTCGGCAAGAGTCACCGGCGTTCCTCCGACAGGCACATGGCGTCATCCGAAGCCCGTCACCGGTCTCCGAACCCCGCTCTGTCGTGGAACCTGAGAGTATCACCAGCCGCCTTCGCGGAACGTGGCTTACCCCTTCGGTGAGGCGCACCCGGGTGTCGCCCGGCCGTCCTACTCTCCAGAGTGCCCTCCCCCGACGGTCCTTTGGCCTGAGAGATTCCGGGGCGGTTGCTCCTTCGGCGCCAACGCCAAATTGCAGCGTCTGGCCTCTCCCGCAGGGTTCACAGGGCATGTCGAATGTGGCCCCAACAAGGGCCAACGGGAACAAAGCTACGGCAGTTGCCCCATTTGTCAACCGGAGAAGGCGTTGCCGCGCGAAGCTAGCGGCGGCGCTTGCGCCGACGGTTGTGGGCAAGCTCCTCGGGCGTCATCTCGAAACCAAGATACAAGATATAGTCGGAGGTCGAGTCGTTCTTCCGGCGCGGAATGTTTGCTGAGACGCTCTCCGAGAAGTTGAAGCGAGCGTCCTGTCGCACGAACTCCGCGATTATCGGAAACTTGGTGCGGCTCAACACTGTCTTATCTTTTTTAAGGATCGCGACGAAATACGCGAACTCGGCCTT
Organism: uncultured Rhodospirillaceae bacterium; assembly: GCA_964469835.1. GTDB lineage: Bacteria > Pseudomonadota > Alphaproteobacteria > UBA8366 > UBA8366 > JAOTYV01. The sequence continues at coordinate 4,269 of CAYYBI010000101.1, read as the reverse complement.
GCCCGACGTATTCGCCGGGCCACGGACCGCCTCGATCGAAATATTCAATTCGACATCGATCGAATTTGCGTCGAAATCGCAGATCCCCGAAAATGTCGTCATTTTCGTGTGGAACAACACATCGGTCGGTGCCTTGGCCGACGCAGGTTTGTAGCGCGTCAGTTCGCTCGGGTCGTCGAGGATCGCGGTCGGCGGACAGTTTCCGACCGTACCTTCCTCCAATTGCCCCTGGCAGGCAGCGAGGAGCAGCAGGGCAAGCGCGATTGCCCCGAATTTGCAAACCCGAAATATGCTCAAGAATCCGCCGCCGCTGAAACCGGACATTTAGATCGAATTGTGCTTGCCGTCACACAGCGGCGGCCCGTCAGTCTGCTTGCAGCCACAAAAATACACCGCCTTCGATCGCTTGGCCGTGTATTCGACAGGGCTGAGTCCCGTTCCCTTGTGGCTTCCGTCACAAAAGGGTTGCGTCTTGCTGCGGCCGCACGCGCACCACCAGTAGGATTTGCCCTCTTCCACATCGGTTTCATAGGGCGATTTCTGAGCGACCACGGAATCAGACATAACTGTTTCCTTTTTGATTTTACGGCCACATCCGGCGCACATCCGGCGAATGCGCCATTGACGCTGCGGCGCGGAGGATACTAGACAAGGCCCTGCAATGCGACAAGAACCGGATAATCCATGTCGCCAAACACCCCTCCCTCGACGGCGACCGGGCGCCATGCCTGGATGTGGCATAACGGAACGACTTGAAATGGCCGTCTATACGGAAGTTTCCGACGAAGATTTGGAACGGTTTGTTGCCGAATACGACATCGGCGAGGTCCTGTCGTGCAAGGGAATTGCCGAAGGCGTGGAAAACAGCAATTACCTGCTGCAAACCGAGACAGGCCAATACATTCTGACGTTGTATGAAAAACGGGTGGCACCCGAGGATTTGCCGTATTTCCTGAACCTTATGGAACACTTGGCGGACAAAGGAATCCCGTCGCCGACACCCTTGCACGGCCGCGACGGCCAGTCCTTGCGCAGGCTCTGTGACCGCCCGGCGGCGATCATCAGTTTTCTCGAAGGCATGTGGCCGCGACGCATTCAGCCTTTCCACTGCGCCGCCTTGGGCGCTGCGTTGGCGCAATTCCATCTTGCCGGTGCGTCCTTTCCCATGACCCGCCGCAACAGCTTGACCGTTGACAGCTGGCGCCCTCTGTTCGCCACCTGTGCGGCAACCGCCGATGAGGTCGAGCCGGGTTTGGCCGCAACCTTGTCCGCCGAGTTGGATTATTTGGAATCACATTGGCCGATTGGCCTGCCGGTCGGCGTGTGCCATGCGGATTTGTTCCCCGACAACGTATTTTTCCGGGGCAAAACCCTGTCCGGCATGATCGACTTTTATTTCGCCTGCAACGATTTCATCGCCTATGACGTCGGCGTCTGCCTGAATGCGTGGTGTTTCGAGCGCGATGGCAGCTTTAACGTCACCAAGGCGAAATTGCTGTTGGCCACCTATCGCAAGGAACGGCCATTCTCACAGGACGAGTTAAAGGCCCTGCCGGTGCTGGCACGAGGCAGCGCCATCCGGTTCCTGCTGACCCGGCTCCACGACTGGCTTCACCACCCGGAAGGCGCCATGGTCCGGCCAAAGGACCCGTTGGAATACCTCCGCATCCTCAAATTTCACCAGCATGTCGACGGACCGGGCGCATACGGATTGCAATAATGAGCATAAACGAGACGATCGATTTATTCACGGACGGCGCCTGCCGCGGTAATCCGGGCCCCGGCGGCTGGGGAGTCCTGTTGCGATGGCGGGATCACGAAAAGGAACTCAAAGGGGGTGAGCGGGACACCACCAACAACCGCATGGAGATGATGGCGGCGATCAAAGGACTCGAATCGGTGAAACGACCGGCGCGGATTCGCATTTACACCGACAGCACCTATCTGCGCGACGGCATTACCAAATGGATCCATGGCTGGAAAAAACGCGGCTGGAAGACCGCCGACAAGAAACCGGTCAAGAATATCGATCTATGGCAACGGCTCGAAGCCGCCCTGGAGCCCCATCAAGTGGACTGGCACTGGGTTAAGGGCCATGACGGGCATCCCGAGAACGAACGCGCCGACGCGCTCGCCCGCGCCGGCGTGCCGGGGGGCTAGCCCGGCCCTTATAGCTGTTCGAGGATCGATTCGGCGCCCGAAATTTCCAATGCACCGCCGTCTTCGAGGTTTAGCTGCTTCACCACGCCATCGTCGACCAGCATCGAAAAACGCCGTGCCCGGACACCGAGACCGCGCTCGGTCAGGTCCAGCTCGATGCCCATTTTTCGGGTAAGATCAGCGCTGCCGTCACCCAGCATCTCGATTTGGCCACCGGTGCCCTGGTCCTTCGCCCATGCACCCATGACGAAAGCGTCATTGACCGACAGGCAAGCGATGGTATCGACGCCCTTCGCCTTAATCGCATCCGCATTCTTCAAAAACCCCGGCACATGCTGCGCCGAACAGGTCGGCGTGAAGGCGCCCGGCAGGCCGAACAAGACAACTTTCTTGCCCGCGCAAAGATCATCGGTCGTTACCGCTTCCGGCCCGTCCGCGCTCATCTTGTACAATGTGGCAGAGGGAATTTTGTCACCAACTTTAATCGTCATGGAGTGCCCCGTATGCTGATTGTTTCCGTCCGGCGGCAGGTCGCCGCCCGCCGGCAAAACAGATACGGCAACCCGGCCAATTGTCCATCGAAATTTATCGGAACCGTGCGACCGAGCCCGCGATCAACGCGTAACAATGGCCTTGTCGCGGGCAGCCTCGACAATCGCGCTCAGCACGGCGTTTTCGGTCAGCAACTCCGGCAACACGATGCCATGTGGCATGAGCGGACCATAAACCACATTGAACGGAATGCCGAACCGTCCGAATTTTGCCAAATAGCTGCTGATTTTCGGGTCAGGCCGCGTCCAGTCGGCCTGCATAGCGACTATTGCGGGACCATGCATCAGCGTGGCGATCCGGCCCCGGTCCAGCACAAACGCCTTATTCACCTGACACGTGATGCACCAATCGGCGGTGACATCCACCAGGACAATCTTGCCGTTCCGAACATGCCCGGCAATCGCCGATTCATCGAAGGGCCGCCATACCGTCCCGGGTCGAAGATTTGCCGGACCGGCCGGTAGCGGTTCCCGCACAATCGGCACGGCAATGGCTGCGACAATCAGGATCGCCGTCGCTTTCCCCGCATGGCGCGCGAACCGTGATCCTTCTATCCGGCGAACCGCGTAAACCAGCGGCACCAATAACAGCAGGGCACCAACCGCAAGCGTTATATCGGCACCACCCTGCACATAAAGAACCGACAGCAGCCAGACCGCGGTACCGACCAATGCGACCGCCAGCACACGGCGGAGCGTCACCATCCAGGCGCCCGGACGCGGCAGCCGCGTGGCGAGCGCCGGGGCCGCGGCAATCACCAGAAACGGAATCGCAAGTCCGATGCCCAAGGCAAAAAACACCGCGTAGATTTCCGCCGCGCCGCGGCTCAGCGCAAATCCGACCGCGGTGCCGAGAAACGGCGCCGAGCAGGGAGTCGCGAGGAGCGTCGCCAGCGCGCCGGTCATGAAATGCCCAACCAGCGACCGGCCGTGACTATGCCTGGCGGCCCAGCCGGCAAACGCTGACGGCAAACGAAACTCTAAAAGGCCGAACAGATTGCACGCGAAGAGCGTCAGGATCGCCGCAATCGCCACCAGAAATACCGGTTGCTGGAACTGGATTCCCCAACCGATTGCCATGCCGGACGACTTCAGTCCGACAAGGAAAGTGGCCAACAGCATAAACGAGAACAGGATCCCCGCCGCTGACGCCAGGAATCCCACCCGAACCGCGCCGCGGTCGGCACCGCCATGCCCCACCACCTTCAGCAGCTTGATCGACAGCACCGGCAAAACGCAGGGCATCAAATTTAGGATCAAGCCGCCCATTACAGCAAGCAACAGAACGGTGAAAAATGTGAGGTCGCCCCCCATTACGGCGCCCGCCGGAACATCGACGATATCACCCAGCCGCACCGTCAATTCCCGTTCCATCGAACGGTTGCCATCGACCAGGGTGAATCGGAGCGTCTTCCCATCGAGCATTTCGGCCGCGATACCCCCGCCTTCGAGGGTCAGCGTCGCCATCTTGCCGTCATCGGAAAGGGATACATCGGGGCGCAAAAAGTAGGTGCCCTCCGGTCCCTCGACAAGCAGGTCTGGGGCATCGACATCAACC
>CAYYBI010000100.1:0-41429 GCA_964469835.1 uncultured Rhodospirillaceae bacterium | reverse complement strand
CATGACTTCGAGCCATTGGTCGGTCGATACCTTGTCGGGGCAAATGATGGCCCGCACTGAATCGTCGAGAATTTCCGCTGCGGTACCGGGCAAGGTGCCGAGACCCGCCTCCCGCAGCGCGTCGAGGTAGTCGCCCACCGTCATGTCCAGGGTTTTGGCGCCCTGCCAGACTTCCAGCGGCGTGAAGGCGTGGATGTGAATATCCGGCAACGCCGCCTTCACCCGCCGGCAAATTTCCAGATAGGTTTCGCCGGTGTAATCCGGATGGATGCCTCCCTGCATGCAGACTTCGGTGGCACCGCGCGCCCAGGCTTCCTCGCTGCGGCGCTGAATTTCGTCGAGATCGAGCAGGTACGGTTTGCCGCGCAGGTTCTCGCTAAGCTTTCCTTTGGAAAAGGCGCAGAACTGGCAGCGAAAATAGCAGACATTCGTATAGTTGATGTTGCGGTTGACCACATAGGTCACCACTTTGCCGTTGACCCGCCGCCGCAGCTGGTCGGCGGCGTCGCAGACCGCATCGAATTCATGGCCCCGAGCCTGGAACAGCCGCACGATCTCGCGTTCGGTCAGGCGGGCGCCCTCGACCGCCCGGTCGAGAATGCCACGAATCTCCGGACGGGCGGTACCCGGCGCCGGATTGGGTCGCGGCAGCGCGCTTTGCGCGCCCGGCAGCCAGCCGTCGGTTCGGGCAAAATATTCGCTGTCGATGGCGCGCCGGATCGGCACCTGGAAGGCGTTATCGAACCAGCGTTCCGGGTCCGCCAGATAATTCGGATATGTGGCGAGCCGCGCGACCAGCACCTTGCCCACGGCGGCGGTTTGCCGGGCGAGCGCATCAAGATGCGGCCAGGGCGCCTCCGGGTTTACGTGATCCGGCGTCACCGGCGAGACGCCGCCCCAATCGTTGATGCCGGCACCGATCAATTTTCTTAGGCCCCCGGGACTCAAGTTTGGCGGTGCCTGGATATTCATGTCCGGGCCGAACAGTAGCCGCGCCACCGCGATGGTCCAGCATAAATCGTTCAGGTCCGGTTCCGCCGCCGCCGCCATCTTGGTGTGGGATTTGGCGCGGAAATTCTGAATGATGATTTCCTGCAGATGACCGTATTCGTCGTTCAGCGCGCGCAATGCGAGAAGCGATTCGACCCGTTCCTTCCGGGTTTCGCCAATGCCGATCAGGATGCCGGTCGTGAAGGGAACACGCTCAACGCCCGCATGGCGCATCGATTCCAGCCGCGCCGCCGGGGCCTTGTCAGGTGATCCGTAGTGCGGGCCGCCTTTTTCGCACAGCCGCGGCGATGCGCTTTCCAGCATGATGCCCTGTGAAATCGACACCGTGCGCAGCGTTTTAATTTCCGCCGCCGACATCACGCCGGGATTGACGTGCGGAAACAGACCGGTTTCCTCGAACACCAATTTTGCCATCGCGTGCAGATAGGAAATCGTGCTGTCGTATCCCAGCGCCTTCAGTTCTTCGCGCGCCATGCGGTAGCGCAATTCCGGCTTGTCGCCGAGGGTGAACAGCGCTTCCTGGCAACCCGCCTCGGCGCCGGCGCGTGCCACCGCCAACACTTCCTCGGGCGTCATATACGCGGACTGCCCCTCGCGCGGCGGCTTCGCGAAGGTGCAATAGTGGCAGACGTCGCGGCACAGCGTGGTGAGCGGAATGAAGACTTTGCGGGAATAGCTGACAAACGGGCCATGCCCTTGATCGCGCAAGGCTGCCGCGGCGTTCATCAGGGGGGGCAGGTCGCCTTCGCGCGCGAGCCGGCGCGCCGCGTCATCGTTCGGCCGATACCCGAGGCGGACTTCGTGCAACACTCTTCGGGTCGACGGCATCATCGGGCCAGTTCCTTTGCGATGGCGCTGGACGTCCGCAGCCGGTTGGCGATGCCGCTGTCCTCCAGATAGGCATGGGTGCGCGTGTCGCCCGGCCGCGCCAGCAGAAGTCGTAGATCTTCCGGCGTATCGATGTCGAGCGCGAGGCCCGGCAAGTCCAGGATGGTAGGCTCGATTTTTTGGGCGCGCGCGGCGGCAAGGTGCGGCGTGAAACTGTCGTTGCCGAAACGAAACTGAATCAGCGTGGGTGGCGAGAGTGCAATGCAGTTGGATCCGCGCCGGTCATGCGCCGGCACGATGGTCATGGCGGGCGGCGTCGTATCGCGGTGGCGGTGCAGCACGGTCTCGATCTCGACCGGGTCGGCAAGCGGGATGTCGCCGGGAAAGGTTGCAACGCCAGCAACACCGTCGGCGACGAGAACCGCCACGGCGCGGTTGACCGCCTCCGTCTGGCCGAGGTTTTCCGGCTCGCTGAGGATGCGCGCGCCATGCAGGGTGCCCATCTCGGCCGCTTCTGCGTCACGGGTAATCACCGCGATCCCATCCAGCGACGGGGTCGCCGTGAGCGCCGCCAGCACATCGGCGAACATCGTACGGAACAATTGGCGGCGTTCCGGCGCGCTCAACGCCCCCGCCAGACGCTGCTTGGCGTCCGCGAAGTCTTTGGCCGGCAGTACCCCCCACATGCGCGTGTTTCCCATTATTATTTCGTGTTCCGACGGAGGCGAGGGGTAACTATATCAAACAGGTGAAGCGATGCACCAGCCGCGCTTAAGGTTTGAGGTCCTGCGCAAAAGATAAAACGGTTTCGGCCAAGGCGATCTTGTCGTCCCTGCTTTGCATGACCGTCTCGGCGACCCGCACTTCGATGCCGAGCGACTCGACCGCCGGCGCCAACGCCGCATCGGTTCGGTCGACCACGAAACCATTCAGCAATTTGCTGTAATGCCGGGCAATTTCGACGGCGTCGGTCTGCAATCCCAGTTCGTCCATCATCTTTGCAGTCGGACCCTTGAGCGCGCGGCCGCCGACGATGGGTGAAACGGCGATGATCGGTGCCGTGCTGGCGGCAAGCGCGTCCGATACACCGGGCAGCGCCAGGATGGGGTCGACGCTGATAAACGGGTTGGACGGGCAGATGACGATGGATTCCAATACGGGATCTTTCAGCGCTTTGAGAAATTTCCGGTTCGGCCGGGCATCGTTGGCGCCGCCGAAATGGAATCCCTTTACCGCCGGCTTGCACTGTTCTCGCACGAAATAGTGTTGAAACGGTATCGGCCCTCCCGTGGTTTCCACGATGGTGCGGATCGGGTCGTCGCTCATGGGCACAACCGCCGCCTCGATTCCGAGCCGCCCGCAAATGTCGGCGGTGATCCGGGTCAGGGGCTCGCCGGTCGCTAGCCGCCGGGTTCGTTCCACGTGCAGCGCGAGGTCGCGGTCGCCGAGCTGGAACCACGTTTCGCCGCCGAGTGCTTCGAGGGACTCCATGAAACGCCAGCCCTCATCCGCCCTGCCCCAGCCTGTTTCGGCGTTGGCGAGTCCAGCGAGTGTATAGGTCAGCGTATCCAGGTCCGGACATATGGACAGGCCCAAATGCTCGAAATCATCGCCGGTATTGGCGACGATCAAGAGCTGTCTGGGATCCATGGCGTGGGTCAGGCCGAGCGCCAGCTTCGCGCCGCCGACACCGCCCGAGAGCGCGATGCAGCGCGGATCCGGATCGCCGTTCACCGAAACAAATCCTCGTCCGGCTCGCGGATCAACTCGGCCGCATTCTCGTCGGATGACGCGGGCGAAAAGCCGCGCAGGAGCGCTACTGGCATGCCCTCGTTACCTTCGCCCTGAACCAGGGACGCGGCGGCGGCGATTTGATCCGCCAGGCCGACCATGGACACGCGGAGCGGCCGGCCGAACAGGTCTTCGTCGCCCCGCAGATCGAGTAGGGATTGCAGCCCCGAAGCGCCGAGCGCCATGCCGACGGTGCCTTTCCGCCAGGCCCGGCCGACGCTGTCGTTCATGACCACCGCGATTGAGGCGCCCGAGGCCTCCCGCAGGGTTTGTCGCAGTGCATGGCAGGACGCATCGGGATCCGCCGGCAGCAGCAGGACCGTCTCGCCATCCGCCCTGGCGCCGACATTGGACGCATCGATACCTGCATTCGCGAGAACGAAACCGAGTTTGTGTTCGACGATTAGCAGGTTTGGCCGATGCCGGACCACGCGGCGCGTCTCGGTCAGGATCAACTCGACCAGGCGCGGATCCTTGTCGGTTTGCTCCGCAAGCTCGATCGCGCGCGCCGACGGCGTGACCGTGCTCAGGGCCGCATATCGGTCCTCGGCTTTCGAAACGATCTTTTGCGCCACGATCAGGATATCACCGTCTTGCAATTTTTCGCCCGCACGGTCGACCGCCGCCAGGATAAGCGCCGGGAGATCATCTCCCGGATTCACGAGCGGTATGCCGGGGAGCGCGGTCAGAACAATGCGGCCCGGGGTCACGCGTCGCGCTCACCGGTAATGCGAATGCCCGCGTGTGAAATGTCGCCGCGGTTGAGAAAAATCAGGACAGAGGTCAGCGCTTCGGCGGCGGCGGAATTGTCGATCGGCCCGGCGTGCCAGGCAGTAAGCCCCGCGGCCTCCGCCATCTCGACGACGGTTTGTCGCGCGGCGCGCTGATTGCCGCAGACCAGGATGTCGCATTCGATGGGCGATTCGAGATCCTGCACCAGGTCGGCAGCGACGTTTTGGAAAGCCGACACGACTTGCACGCCATCGCCCAGGAACTCTTGGGCCGCCTTCGCGGCGGAACCTTCCGGCGGCAATTGCACTCGGGCGACCTTGGGCGGCACCAGCGGCACCGTTGCATCGACCAGGATTTTTCCCTGGACCGCGTCGCGGATCGACTCAAGCATGGGGCGATGGTTCGAGAATGGTACGGTAAGCACAACGATGTCCGCCGCGGCGGCGGCGGCGGCGTTCTCCAATCCCCGAATGGACGCGTCGGGCAATATGGTTTTCATTTCGCCCGCCTTCGTTTCCGCGCTCTCCGCGGCCCGCGATCCGATGATGACCGGGTAGCCCGCCCGGGCCCACCGCAGCGTGAAGCCGGAGCCGAGGGCGCCAGTGCCGCCGATGACCGCGATCGTCGGTTTTTGTTCCGTCATGGTTGCCGATTCCCGTGTCGTCAGTTTTGGTCGAGATGGGCGCGCAGGGCCGCGTTGAAACCGTCCGCCTGCTCAATGTTCGAAAGATGTGCGGCGTCGTCCAGGACCACCAATTTCGAGCCCGCGATACCGTGATGGATTTCCTCGGCGCGCTCGACCGTCGTGCTGGGGTCGTCCGCGCCGACCACCACCAGTGTCGGTGCGGTGATATTCGCGTGCAGCGGCGCCAGGTTCATTGCCAGGATTGCGCTGGCGCATCCGACGAAGCCATCGACCTTGGTGGTCGAAATCATATCCGCGACCCGCGCGACCTCGGTGGTTTGGGCCTTGCGGTACGGTTCGGTAAACCAGCGTTCCAGCGTGGACGGCGCCAGCGCCGGCATGCCTTCGTTCCGGGCCATCTCAATCCTGGGTGTCCAAAGGTCGGCTGACGGCATCGCGCTCGCCGTGTCGCACAGGATCAGGCTGAGCAGCATATCCGGGCGTTTCGCGCCGAAGGTTTGCCCCGTCATGCCGCCCATCGACAGGCCGCAAAAATGCGCCTTGGAGATATTCAGCGCTTCGAGCAAGGCGCAGGCGTCTTCCATGAGAAGATCGAAGGAATAGGGAGGCGCGGTCGCCTCGGTGCCGCCGTGGCCGCGCTGATCGTATCGCAGCACACGGTATTTGTCGGCCAATGCCGGAATTTGCGGATCCCACATGCCGTAGTTGGTCGCCAGACTATTACTCAACATGACGACCGCCCCATCCTCCGGCCCGTCAAATCGATACGCCATTTCAATGCCGTTTGCCTGAATCGTTCCTGCCATGATGTCCTCCCCGTTTCGGTCGACATAAATTCTTGTACTGCGGAATTCGCACTTTCCTATACTGCGCTGCCGTGGTGAATGCACCGGGAAATTGAACCGCGAAGCGGAGAGAATGACATGGGTGGAGCCGTTCGCAGCGTCGCGGTCACGTTGGCCATGTTGGCAATTGCAGGTTGCCAGGGTCGTTGGGCGCCCGAGGAGTATAAGACGGCGTCGGCAATGCTGTTTGACGCGCCGCATCGAACCGCCGACTCGCTTTTGTCCATGCCCGAGGCCGGTGCGGCCGGACCCGCATTGTCGTCCGCGCTGGATGGGCTGTTGTCGGGCGACCTGGCGGGCGCGCGCCGTCACGCCGCCCGCGCCGGTTATCGGATCGACGAAAAATCCGACGGCGGCCGGGACTATTTTATCCTGAGCGAAAGCGATGGCGCCGGCATCGGTCCGGTCGTGGCGGTGGCCCGGCAACCGGTGCGCGACGCGATTATCGAAGCGCCGCATCCGGTAATCGATCAGGCGACCGACAAGCAAGCGGTGGTCCTGTTCCTCCGCCTCGGCGCGCGGGCCCTGATCATTTCCGGTGCCAACCGGTGCGCCGCAAAGAATGAGACGCCCTGCAGCGGCAAGACACGCGTGTGCGGCGATGGCCGCAATCCGTACCGCGCTTCCGATCCCGCGCACAATTCGGCGACCCTATTCCATGCCGCGCATCTTTACTTCACCCGCCGCTGGCCGCGCTCCATCGCGGTGCAGCCGCATGGGTTCAGTAACGGCGGTAGCAATGTGTGGTTCGTCATTTCCGACGGCACGCGCGCGCAGCGGCCGGGCGACACCGGCTTGACCGGGCGGGTGCGCGACCGCATCCACGCCCAGATCGGCCAGCGCGGACGGGCGGTGAGCTGCCAGGATTCGAGGGACCGGACAATTCAGACCCGCTGGCTATGCGCAACGACCACGGTGCAGGGGCGCCACCTCAACGGCAGCCCCGATGCCTGCCGGGTGGCGGCGAAGACATCATCCGGACGGTTTCTCCATATTGAACAGGTTTATTGGGCGGTGCGCCGGGCCTACGCCAAGGATTCGGAGAATCTGGAAAGTCATCCCGGCAGTATCGCTATTCTGAAAGCGCTGGAGGCGGAGTTGCCTTGCATCCGAGACGATTGCCGGCCCGTTGCAATTGTCGGAGGATGACGATGTTTCCGGAATAGAAGAGCGAGGCAGTCCAATGGCCGACCGTGGCAACATTCCGCAAGTCGACGGCGAGGAAATTCTCGACGGCATCCGCCAATGGGTCGAGATCGAGACGCCGACCTATGAAGGCGCGGCGGTCAACACGCTGGTTGACGTGGTCGAAGGTGGCATGAAGGCGCTCGGCGCGGCGATTGAGCGCATACCGGGCCGGGACGGATTCGGCGATATCTTGAAGACGCGGGCGCCGTGGGGCGGCGACGGGCCCGGCATCCTCGTGCTGAGCCATCTCGACACGGTGCATCCGATCGGTAGCATCGACGGCTACAATCCGTGGCGGCGCGAGGGCGATTCGGTTTTTGGCCCCGGCATCTACGATATGAAGGCGGGCGCGTATCTCGCTTATTACGCCTATCAGCACTTGGTGCGTATGGGCCGGCAGACGCCGTTGCCGGTTACGTTTCTCTATATTCCGGAAGAAGAGATCGGCAGCCCGACCTCGCGCGGGATGATCGAGGCCGAGGCGCAGAAGAACAAATACGTGCTGGTTACGGAACCGGCCCGCGAAGGCGGCAAGATCGTCACCGGCCGCAAGGGCGTCGGCCGGTTCGATGCGGTCACCCGGGGCGTTGCCGCGCATTCCGGCTCGCGCCCGGAGGACGGCCGCAGCGCGGTCGAGGAAATGGCGCGGGTTATTCTGGAAATCGAGGCGATGACCGATTTCGATCTCGGTGTCACCACCAATGTGGGCATGATCCAGGGTGGCACGGGTGTCAATGTGGTGCCGGCGGAATGCCGGATCGAGATCGACCTCCGGGTGCCGACCCAGGAACTGGCGGATGCGTATTGTGCGCGGATCCTCGGCCTCACGGCGCGGAGTCCGGATGTCGCGTTTGAGATCACCGGCGGCATCAACCGACCACCCTATCAAAAGGATGCGGGCATCCAAGGTCTGTTCGAGCACGCCCGGGATGTCTGCGCCGAAATAGGATTCGAGTTGCAGGACATGCACACCGGCGGCGGTAGCGACGGCTGTTTCACCGCCGCGCTCGGCATTCCGACGCTGGATGGCCTCGGCGCGGATGGCGTCGGCGCACACGCCAAGAACGAGCAGATCTATTTCTCCTCGCTGGAGCCGCGCGCCAAGATGTGGATTCGCCTGTTGGAAACGCTGGCGTAGCGGCTGCGTGCAAAATTTCTATTGGGTCGCTGGTTTCCATCCCGCGCCCAGCCTCGCTCTTCGTCAAGCTCAGGATGAGGCCGATCCTCGGCAGTCAGCAGCCAAGTTGGTCGGCGAGTTCGATGAAACTGCCGGCGACGTAATCGAAATCGTGCTCGGCCTTCAGGTTTTTGTCCTGGCCGGGGCCGTATTCGGTCGGCCGGGCGACGAAAGCGGTGCGGAAGCCCTGCTGGCTGGCGGCCACCAGGTCGTCGTTATGCGCCGCCGTCATCATGCAGGCTTCCGGCGGCAGGCCCAGCGCATCGGCGCAGTTGATATAGGCGTCGGGGCAGGGCTTGTAATGGCCCACCACCTCCGCGCCCAGGATCACGTCCCAGGGCAACCCGGCATGCTTCGCCATGTTGACCATCAGGGCGATGTTGCCGTTCGACTGAGTGGCGAGGATGAATTTCGTTTTCAACCGGGTCAGGCCTTCGACCGCGTCGGGCCAGGGGGTGAGCCGGTGCCAGGCGCGGTTCAGATGATCCGCCTCGGCGTCGGTGATGCCGGTGATGCGGTATCGTTCCAGCAGGCTGTCCAAATTCATCCGATGCAGGATGTCCAGTTTGGTGAACGGGATCTTGCCGCCGCGCACCTGCTGCATCGCCGGCTGGTAGAGCGCGCGCCATTGCATGGCGAACTCGATCGGGTCGATTCCGTCGACGCCGTGCGCTGTGAAAAACGCCTCCGCCTCGCGGGCGATGCTGTTTCGCCAATCGACCACCGTGCCGAACACGTCGAAGGTCAGCGCCTTAATGTCGGCCTGTGCCATTATCCGAGCCCTTAGTCCGGAATCTCGATGCCGAGCAGTGGGGCGTGCTGCTGCGCGCCGTAGATGTCGCTGTCGGCCGGGTCGCCGGAAGGATGCAGCCGCGGGATGGTGATCTTGATGGCATAGGCAACGTCGTAGGGAATCACCGAAACCTCGTTGTCCGACAATCCGTAGAGCGCGGCGATCGACTGCGGCGTGATGACGTTGCTGTCGAGCACCCGGCGATAGGTGGCGTCGTCCTCGAACATCATGTCGAGCGTGCACAACAGAGCGCCCGCATTCTTCGAGCGCAGGACCTGGGCAAGGTCGGCTAGTCGGGTCATGGCGCGGTTCCTTAAAGGTCGACCATCTCGATGGAGAAAGGCTCCATCGGATCGTCGAGTTCCATCGTGTGCCAAACGTTGAAGGCGTAGGTCATGCCGACCGGCATGTCCGAGGGCGAGAAGGGAATGGCGAGATTGCCGGAAATGCATTTGCGGCCGGGGAAGTCCGTGTGAAGCAGCGCATAACGCGCCTTTGCCATGATCGCCTTGCTGGTGTCCTCGTCGTCGGCCAGCACGTCAACCAGCACGCCGATTTCATGCGCCGCCGTATCGGTGACCGGCTCACGCGCGCCCATCGTCGCATTCTTGCCGTACACCCGGATGTTCAGGCGATAGGAGTCGCCCGCAATGCCGAGTGTTTCCGCCTCGCCGGCGACCCGCTGGTGACACGACGCGATGAAGTCGTCGATCACCGATATCAGCACCGGGTCGCGAACGCCGGCGATGAAGACAGTCCGGAAGCCGGTCTGCTTGACGCCTTCCAATTTAATTGAATATTGGTTCGACGCCTCGAATCGGCTGCCCGAGACTTTCACAACCCGTGGATCGATCTGCTCGTATTCGGCATGGGTCGTCACCAGCGTGCCATCGGGTTCTACCAGATGGTAGGGGCTGGGATTCTCATACAAGGTGTGGGCGGCGATGCGCATGCGGGTACAGCGTTTGTCCGGATGGCCGGGCTCGACCAGGAAATGGTCATCGCGCAGCGTGCCGAGCACGCAGTCCTGGCCGGTTCGCGGCGTGGTCACCTGCCCCGCGCATTCGATGATTTTCGCAAGATGCCAGGTCAGCCCCGGATCGCAGCCGCGCATCAACGGAATAGCGGAATAAATCGACGCATCCGTGGCGCGGCCCGCCAGCACGACCTGGGCGCCATCTTCGAGGGCTTGCTGAAACGGCTCGACGCCCATCATGCCGACCACGCGGTGGCTCTCGTCGATATCGTCGTCCGACAGCTCCTTGATCGGACCCAGCGGGTGAATCCTGCCCGCGCTGCGTTTTTGTTTGAGGTAGGTTTTTTCCAGCTCGCTATGGATCGCCGCCAGTTTGAACGATAGATTTTTTTCCGCGGCGATTTCCTCGACAATTTCGCGCACCAGGCCGAGCTGCGGGTCGCTGCCGCCGCCGCCGGCCGAACCGACCAGCACCGGAATGTTTCGCTCGATACCCGCTTCGATCATCAGGCTGAGGTCGCGTTTCAGCGCCTGGCGCGAGACGAACGGGATGCCTTCGCCGAGATAATGCGGGCCCGGGTCCATCGAGCCGCCGTCGGCCGCGATGAAATCCAAATCCTGTTCCAAACCCCGTCGGAATGCCTGCTCGGTGTAGCCGTAGCCGAGCATTCCCGTCGTCGCCATCATCCGCACTTCCGGCATGGATCCTCTCTCGCGGTGCAAAACACCGAATTTCGTTGGTTTTTTTCCTCGGTCGGCGACAGCGTAAAACACCGGTGCGGGGTGCGCCAGCCCGGCCCCTGACGGCGTTAACGATTTGCCTTGGTCTCGCCTTGATATTTCCCCGAAATTACCCCGATTTGACCCTGTTAACGGCTTGGAAAACTAAGATTATTGCACAATTGACGATGCCAGACGCGGGGGCGGGCAAATGAGGCAGTTAAGCATAGCGGCAACAATCGGCATGATGGCGATTTTAATGATTTTTGCCGGGACATGCTGGGTCACGGGCGGCAGTCCACTCGAGCCGCCGGCAAAGGCCATCGAAGCCGCTTCGATGGCGCGGCAGGCCGATGCCTTTGGCGGCATGTTCGATGTGCGTGGTCCGATACCGGCGGATCGGGCGGTCCGGCAGGTAACGGGCCGGATTATTCTCGAATTGACGCCGCGACCGGCATCCTGGCCGTAGGTCCGCCCCGGTAGCGATTTATCCTCATGCCGCGTTCTGCCCGGCCGGTATGAGACTCCCGTCGATTTCATGATAGCATGATTGGTCGACACGGCCGGGACATCCGCCCAATTCGGGTGGATGTCCTCCGCCGTGCCGTGGCGATTTTCCGGTCGCCTTATCCCGCAACCAATTCAATCGCATCGGAAATCGAGATCGGGAGGATCCGCCATGTCATCCGACAACGCCATCGCACAACAAGATTTCGCTGCCGATGGAGGAACCATATCCCGGCAACTGGGCAAATTTGCCCATGCGCTGCAATACGAAGACATCCCCGAAGCGGTTCGCGAGCGCGCCAAATACTTGATCCTCGACGCGGTGGGCATTGCCTTTGCATCGACCCATTACGATTTTTCCGATCGAATTCTGGCGGGTATTCGCGACCTTTCGGGCCCGGGCGAGTGCAGCGTGATTGGCCTTGGCGACAGGTTGCCGTTGCGCGACGCGGTGCTAATGAACAGCGCCTTGGTGCACGGTCTCGATTACGACGATACCCATATGGCGGCGATCGTCCACGCGACGTCGAGCTGCTTTCCCTGCGCGCTGGGGGTTGCTGAGCAGTTGGATTTGCATGGACGGGATTTGTTGACCGCCTATGTGGTCGGCATGGAGGCGGCAATCCGGATTGGCGCCGCGGCAAAGGGCGGGTTCCACGACGTCGGATTCCATCCGACCGGCGTGATTGGTCACTTTGCGGCCGCCATGATTGCCGGCCGCCTGTTCGGTCTCGACCCGGCTGGAATCGCCGCGGCGCAGGGTATCGCCGGCAGCACCGCGGCGGGAAGCCAGGAATTCCTATCCGAGGGCGCCTGGAACAAACGAATTCATCCAGGGTGGGCGGGCGGCGCGGGCATCACCGCGGCCAGCCTCGCGAAGAACGGCTTCGTCGCGCCGAGCCAGCCCTATGAAGGCCGTTTCGGGCTGTTCAAGGCCTATCTCGGCGACGGCGAGCGCAAGGTGGACTACGCGGCAATCACCGATGGCCTGGGGGTGCGTTGGGAGACGCCGGAAATGGCGATCAAGCCCTATCCGACGTGCCATTTCACCCACAGTATCGCCGATTCCGCGCTGGCGCTGCAGCGCGAACATGGCCTGGCGGCCGACGATATCGCCCGAATTCGGGCCTTTATTCCGAGGGAAACGATCGAGCTGATTTCCGAGCCGGTGGCCAACAAGAAACGGCCGTCAAGCGACTATGACGCCAAGTTTAGCACCCAATACATTACCGCCTGCTGTTTCGTGCGGGGACGGCTTGGCCTTGCGGAGCTGGAGCCGGAGGCGCTAAACGATTCGGCAATTCTCGCGGTTGCCGACAAGGTCGAGTGCGAAGCGGACACCAATTCCGCGTTTCCAACATTTTTCTCGGGCGGGGTCGCCGTGACGACCCGGGATGGCCGGGAGCTGGTGCATCATGAACGGATCAACCGGGGCGCCGGCGACCGGGCGCTCAACGGTGAAGAAATAACCGAGAAATTCCTGGAGAATATGGCGCTGGTTTCCACCGTTGCGAAGGCGCACACGGTACGGGATTTGGTGTTGGGATTGGATACGGTGGCGGCACCCGCGCTGGCACGCGGCTTGACGGCATGAACGGCAAGGTGAGGAGGCCGAATCATCTGTGACCCGATGACGGTGGCCGATCAGGCGAACGCGGCGTCGCCGGTTGCCGAGGGGCTGGCCGGGCATTGGGCAATGCGCGGCGCCTTGGCTAACGGCCGTTTGACGGCGCAGCGTTGAAACGCGCGCGATAATCCCTATATCTGCCGGGCGGCGGGATTTCGTATGCGCCGCAACAGAGTGCCGGTTTTCGGGCTCAAAAAGGGCGGTTTTCCGCTCGCATGGCCACTCGCTCATACAAGAGGAGGAGCTGCAGAATGGCGCGCATGACCTTGTTCGACAGTCCGCTTTTGCTCGGATTCGAGCATTTCGAACGGACGCTGGACCACGTTTCCAAGAAATCGGCGGAAGGATATCCGCCCTACAATATCGAACAGATCGACCGCGATCGGCTGCGTATTACGCTTGCCGTTGCGGGCTTCGCCGAGAAAGATTTGTCGATCGAGATCGTCGACAACCAACTGATCATCCAAGGCAACCGGCCGGATGACGGCGGCGAACGGGTTTTCCTTCATCGGGGCATCGCGGCCCGTCAGTTCCAGCGGGCCTTCGTGCTCGCTGACGGCCTCGAAGTGAGCGGCGCCGAAATGGACAATGGGTTGTTACATATAGAGTTATTGCGGCCGGAGCCGGAGAGCCGGGTGCGGCGCGTAGAAATCAAATCCCGGGCGGGCGACGGCGTTAAGAAATCGGCAAGGAAGCTGGTCGTAGACTCCACCTAGAGTGGTCGCATAAGGAGATGATAATGGTTAACAATGAACGACTTCGCGACATCTCGGAGCAGGACCTGGCACAACTCGGCGCCGACGATCTGGCTTACGTCCGGCCAATCTTTCTTGAAAAAGAAACTCTGTTTGCGGTCACGTCGGCGGACGGCCGGCAGATTGCGATTGCCGAGGATTTCGAGACCGCCGTCCTTGCGGCCCACGAAAACAGTTTCTACACCGTTAGCGTTCACTGAGCCGCCTTACGCGGCGTGGCTCGTGGCGGTTTCCGTGAGGAGTGCATAAAGCGCTTCGGCCTTGTCGGAACCCCGCAATTTTTCGCAAATGACGGTGTCCCGAAGCAGCCGGGAAACCCGCGCCAGCGCCTTTAGGTGATCCGCGCCGGCGTTTTCGGGCGCAAGCAGCATAAATATTAAATCGACCGGCCGCTCGTCGATGGCTTCGAAGTCGATACCGGTCTCCAGGCGGGCGAATACGCCGTGCAGCCGATCGATTCCGGAGAGCTTGCCGTGTGGAATCGCGATGCCGTTGCCGACGCCGGTCGTGCCAAGTCGCTCGCGTTCAAGCAGCACGTCGAAGATAACACGCTCGTGCAGGCCAGTGATCTCGGCCGCATTCTTGGCGAGTTCCTGTAACGCCTGCTTCTTCGAGGTGGCGCGAAGATTCGGAACGATTCCGTCCGGCGTAAGAAGATTTACAATTTCCATCAATTCGATCTTTCGCTTACAGGCTGATCCCGGCGTTTACTTGTCTTCGCTTTGCGGATCGATCCATCCAATATTACCGTCATTTCGCATATAAACCATATTCAACCCGCCATGGGTAAGGCTGCGAAACATCAATGCCGACTGGTTGGCGAGATCCATTCGCATTACCGCCTCACCGACAGTCAAGGTTTCGATTTCCGACTCCATTTCCGCAATGATAATCGGCTGGTCGGGTTCGGGATGGTTCTGCGCTTCCGGTTCAACCTCCGCTTCCGCGGCCAATACGTATTGCGCTGCGGCAAGGTGGCCTTTGTTGGTTCGTCCGCGATGGTGATCGCGGAGGCGTCGTTTGTAACGGCGCAGACGTTTCCCGACATGTTCGGCCGCTTTGTTGAACGACCCATAGGGGTCGCCGGAAACGGCATGCCCTTGCACCAATATGCTCTTACCCACATGCACCGCGATATCGACACGAAAAGACGCCCCCTCCTTGGAAAGGGTGACGCTTGCGTCCGTCGGGTTTTCAAAGTATTTCCCGACGACCGACGGAATTTCGTGCTCAATATGTTCACGCAAGGAAGCGCCCACGTCGAGCTGTTTACCATTGATTGTTAGCTGCATTTATCCCTGTCTCGGGTCGTTAGACGCCTCGTAACTAAGCGCAATCTCAAATCCCGATTCTGAGGGGCCGGACGATAAGCAGGCGGCCCGGTGGTGTCAACAGGCTGGTGGGCGTAAGACCAGCCGCGTGCTACCACCGAATCGGGATTCTTCATGGAATTTAAAACGCTTGGTTTTTGATTCTCCGCCGTTGCACGGAAGAAGGAATTTTCATGGCTTCACGATATTTTGCTACTGTCCGGCGGGCGATATCGACCCCGTCCTCTTTTAGAATTTCCACGACTCGGTCGTCCGACAGCACCTCCCTCGGCGTTTCGGCCTCGATCAATGATTTAATTCGAAATCGCACCGCTTCTGCGGAATGGGTCGTGCCGCCGGCCACATCGCTGATCGCCGCCGAGAAGAAGTATTTCAACTCGAACAGGCCGCGCGGCGTATGGATGTACTTGTTGGAGGTTACGCGGCTGACCGTGCTCTCATGCATCTCGATTTCCTCGGCAATATCTCGCAAAACTAAAGGCTTCATATGCTCGATGCCCTTGCGGAAAAATGCATCCTGTTGGCGAACGATTTCACTGGCGACCTTCAGGATGGTGGTGGCGCGCTGATGCAGGGCTTTGACGAGCCAATTCGCGGAATGAAAACAGTCGTTGATGTACTCGCGTTCCTGCTTGTTTCGAACGTCGCGGCGAATGCGCGCGTAGTATTCACTGTTGACGAGGACGCGGGGCAGGGTTTCCGAATTCAATTCCACCGTCCAGCCGCCATCCGGATGCGGTCGCATCAGGATATCCGGCGTAACTGTCTGCACCACTTCGTGATCGAAGGCCTGTGCCGGTTTTGGGTTCAGCGCACGAATTTCCGCCACCATGTCGGCTAGGTCTTCGGCATCGACGCCGCACGCCTTGAGCAGCGCCAATTGGTCATGTTTGGCGAGCAATTCAAGATTGTCGAGCAGTGCCTCCATGGCTGGGTCGAGGCGGTCGAGATCGCGCAATTGCAGCGCGAGGCATTCCCTGAGATTACGGGCGAAAATACCGGGCGGATCGAAACGATGCAGACGGTCCAGCACGGCTTTCACCCGGTCAAGCGAGCAGCTCAACTTCTCGGCAACCTGTTCGCATGTTTCTGTCAGCCAGCCGGACTCATCCAATGCTTCTATGCAGTAGGCGCCGATGAACCGGTCGACCGGATCGTGCACGTCCATGACCAATTGCCCGGTGAGATGCGCCCGTAGCGTCGGCGCTTCGCTCAGCGTCGCTTCGAGGTTGCCCGTCCGTTCCGAGAAGTCGTTGTTCCCGCCGCTGTTCCGGCCGCCAGGACCCAAGGATCCGGCTTCCAAGCCCTGATACTCTTGCGGCGCGGAGATCTCGCTGTCGCCAGGGCCCGATTCCGACCAAACGGTGTCGTGCTCGATATCGAGTGGGCTGCTATTCTCTGCCGGCATGGTGTCGGTGTCGGTCATGGCCAGTGTATCGGCCCTTAATGAATCCTCGGCGATACCGTCGCCTGGCGCCGGTCCGTCATCATTGTTGGCGCCGTCCCGTTCCCGTTCCGCCCCGTGACGGTCCTGCTCGGCGCGGTCGTCGGGCTCCAGCATCGGATTTTGCTGAAGTTCTTCCTCCACATAGGCGGCGAGGTCCGCGCTGGAAAGCTGCAGCAGCTTGATCGCCTGCTGAAGCTGGGGCGTCATCACCAGGGATTGGGATTGCCGCAGGTCCAGTCGCGGTGTCAGAGCCATGGGAGGTTGCTCGGCGCCTAGAGGCTAAACCGGTCCCCAAGATAAACGCGCCGCACTTCGGAATTGGCGACGATTTCGTCGGGACTGCCTTCCATCAAGACCTGGCCATCATGCAGAATGTAGGCCCGGTCGACCAAATCCAGTGTTTCGCGAACGTTGTGGTCGGTGATGAGAACGCCAATTCCCCGGTGTTTCAAATGAGCAACGAGGTCGCGGATTTCGCGCACCGCGATTGGGTCAATACCGGCCAGCGGCTCATCCAGCAGTATGAAATAGGGTTGTGAAGCCAGTGCGCGGGCAATTTCCACGCGCCGCCGTTCGCCGCCGGAAAGCGCGATCGACGAGGTGCGCCTGAGATGCGATATCGAGAATTCGGCCATCAGCGCTTCCAATATCGCGTCCCGTCGGCTAGGTGACGGTTCGACGCATTCGAGCACCGCGCGGATATTCTGTTCGACGGTAAGGCCTCGGAAAATTGATGGTTCCTGGGGAAGGTATCCGATGCCGAGTCGGGAGCGGCGATACATCGGCAATGTCGTGATGTCCTGCCCGTCCAGATGGATCGATCCGTAATCCGCGGCAATCAGGCCGGCTATGATATAGAAGCACGTGGTCTTGCCCGCGCCGTTGGGACCGAGCAAGCCAACAGCCTCACCGCGCTGGACATGCAAGCTGACGGCGCGCAGGACCGGCCGTTTCTTGAATGACTTGCCCAGGTTGAGTGCGCTGAGGCCCTTATTCTCTGCAACGAGATGTGGACCTTCCGCCGTTTGTGCGTCTTTCTGGTCGATCGACATTACCTGCTATCCACAATACACCGTCTGAAATACGGCGGCTTCAGGGTTTCGTTTTCCGTGTCGGCATTACCAGACCCGACGCGCGTCCTTTCATTCGGTATATGCCCGTCTTGAGGTTAACGTCGGCGCATTGACCATTCAGCTGATTCTTGCCACTGGTGATGCTTACACTACCACAAATTGTCGCTATGCCCTTCGCGGGTTCATACACGGCGGTATCTCCGCGCACAATGCCTTTGCTCATGGATACATGAACATTTCCGAAGGCATCGATCTGGCGAATGCGGGACCCTTCGAATGGGTCTTCGGCCTTTTCGTTCTTCGTGGCCTTCTTTGTCGGCGTCTTTGTCTTCGCGGGTTTGGTGGATTTCGAGGGTGCCTGGTCTTCGATATGGGCGGTCATCACGTCGGCGCGGATGCGTTGATCGTCACGCACCACCACCGCATCGCCGCGCGCAACGGCGAGACGTTTGCCCTCCCAGTACTCCAGACTGTCCCGGGCGGTCAGGATGCCCTGCTTGGACCGGAAATGCAGATTCTTGCCTTTCAGGACAAATAACGCCTGGTCGATGTCATAGACCGCCTTGTCCCCGACCGCTTCCTGTTCGTTCGCCGTGATCTTGACGTTGCCGATGGCTTCGACGCGAAAAATTTCCTGGCCCTTGCCGGTGGCTTTTTCCCGGTAATAGGCCGTCAACAGATCCGCCTTGATCGTCGCGTTGTCGCGAGCGGCAGTGGCGTTGCCGCGCGCGATGTATTTTCGTTGGTCGCGAATCCATTCGATGCCGTTGTCGGCTCGGATGGTTACCGGTTGGTTGCCGCCCTGGGAGAACAGGTTTTGCGCTCGCGCTGCGGTCGTCGTCAGCACTGTGATCACCATTAGAGCTGCAATGGAGCCGATGCGGGAAGCCGACAATCCCGGCAATTTCCTCATCCTCCGGGGACCTTGCCCGGATAAAGCACGAGTTTGGCCTTGCCGGTGAAGATTACCCGCTCGCCTCGATTATGCGCCCGGAAGCCTTGCGCCTCGAGGCTGCCGAACGGTCCTTGTCCCTTGACCGCCGTGTCGCCCTGCGCATTGCCTTTGGCGAGATCGACCGATAATTTCTGGGTGCGAAATTCGTATCCGCTATCGTGAAACAGGCTGACATTTCCGATCAGAACCAGCTTTTTCGTATCTTTGTGGAATTTGCCGGCATCCGCCGTTACGGCGACCCAAGCGCCGTTTTCCATCAAAATGTCGGCTTTCGGGCCGGTCAGCGAAATCTTTGGGGATTTGAGGTTGGCGAGGCTGACCGCTTCGGAGGTTACGGTATAGGGGCGCCGCTTCTCGTCGACACCGGTATAGACCCCGTTCACCATCGTCAAATTCTTGACGGCGCGGTGATCGACTTTTGCCGGAGCGATCGAAAACCGGCTTTGTTGGTCGCTGAATTGCGGCCACATTGCAACGATTACGATGAGGGCGGCGGCGATCGTGGGCAGGAGAACGCGCATTAAGCCGACAAAACGGCCATAGCGGCGCGATACATGGGTCGACCTGCTGCTGGAGATGTTCAGCTTGCGATAGCTTGACGGTGCGTCGGACATTGCGCCCACGGCGATCTCCACGTTCTTCGCCACCGGATCAGGCGACGCCGGCGATAAGGCAGTCGTTCATATGCAGGATGCCGATCGGCACAGGGTTGTCGGAGTTCTTAGACTCCTCAATGACAAACAAATTCGTAATCGGCCTATCGCCCATCACCATCGTCGCCATCGCCTCCGCGGCCAAGGCTTGTGGCCGGATCGTACGCGGCGCCAGCGTCATGATTTCACCGGCTGTTTTTTGCAGGATCGTATCGTCCATATGCCGCCGGAGATCGCCATCGGTGATGATTCCGATCAGGCGTCGGGACTCGTCAATGATGCCAATGCAGCCCTGGCGTTTCTCTGTCATGGTCAGCATCGCTTCGCTCATCGGCGTGGCGGTCGTTGCGAGCGGAATTTCGTCACCGGTATGCATGAGGTCAGCGACCCGGACCAGGCTGCTGCCCAATTTGCCGCCGGGATGTAGAACCCGGAAATCCTGCGCGGAAAATCCCTTTCGTTCCAGCAACGCCACCGCCAGCGCATCGCCAAGCGCCAGGCTAGCGGTGGTCGAGGTCGTCGGCGCCAATCCCATCGGGCAGGCTTCCGGCACGTTTGGCAGGACAAGCACGACGTCGGACATTTCCGCCAGGGTGCTCGTCGGATTGCCTGTAATGGCGATCATCGGTATCGAAAACCGGCGTGAATATTCCAGGATGTCGCGGAGCTCCGTGGTTTCGCCCGAATTGGACAGCGCCACCACCGCGTCGCCGCGCGTGATCATGCCGAGGTCGCCATGGCTGGCTTCCGAAGGGTGCACGTAAGCGGCCGGGCTGCCGGTGGACGCGAGGGTCGCGGCGATCTTGCCCGCGATTGGTCCGTTCTTGCCCATACCGGTCATAATGATGCGGCCGGTCACCGCCTCCAAAATGCCCACCGCCGTGGAAAACGACTCGTCGAGCAGGTCGGCCATCACCTCGAGCCCTTCCGCTTCGAGACGGAGAACCCGGGTCGCGGAGGCGAGGTCCTTCGACGCCGCGCCCGTCGCAGTCTTGGATTTCGTGCGTTTTGGCGCGCTCATGATGGCCAGACTATCGCAATGCTCAGCGGATGTCGCTGCTCTTGCGGCTTGGGGTCGGTACAAATCTCTATCACTATTTCCTACCCTTGGCCCTTCGGTCGGCGCCGTTCGTCATGGTACGGCGGGTGCCCGACGGCAAAAAATTATGCAACCGCATGTGTTAAGGGTCAATGAACCCGGTTTGTGCCGGCCGATCTCTAGCTGTGTGCGAAAATGTCCATGTCGCGATAACCGCTCAGATCGAGCGTCGCCCGCACCGGCAAGAACCGGAACGCCGCCTCGGCCAGATCCGCGCGGCCTTCGCGCCCGAGCATTTCGTCCAGCCGTTGTTTGATCTGATGCAGGTACAGCACGTCGCCGGCGGCATATTGTTTTTGCTCGTCGCTGAGCGTGTCGTTACCCCAATCCGACGATTGTTGCTGCTTGGAGATGTCGACGCCGAGCAGTTCCTTGCACAGATCTTTGAGGCCATGCCGGTCGGTGTAAGTGCGGACCAGCCGCGATGCAATCTTGGTGCAATACACCGGCTGGCACTCAACGCCGAGATGGTGTTTGAGCACGGCGAGATCGAAGCGCGCGAAATGGAACAGTTTGACAATATCGGTATCCGCCAGCAGCCGCTTCAGGTTCGGCGCGTCATAGGCGTCGGGCGCGAACTGTACCAGATGGCCGTCGCCGCCGCCGTCGGACAGCTGCACGAGGCACAATCGGTCGCGCAACGGATCGAGCCCCATCGTTTCCGTGTCGACGGCAATGCTGCCTTTGAAGTCTAGCCCTTCGGGCAGATCGCCCTGATGGAGATGGATCGTCACCGTCTTCCTCCAGGCTGTATGCGTGGCGTGGCGGTGCGCCGTTCGGCCGTTCGTGTATGCGCCGCTTCGCATGGGGCTGGTGGTGCCCAGGAGAAGACTCGAACTTCCACGAGGTTTCCCCCACAGGTACCTGAAACCTGCGCGTCTACCAATTCCGCCACCTGGGCCCAGCGGGCCGAAATTTGGTCATTGCCACGAATAATGTCAACTGGATTCACGTCTCTGTTCTATAGCATGCGGGTCGGCTATGCTGCGCGCGGCCCGGTGCGCCCTAATTGACGCCGCGTCGCGGCCAAACCAGAGATGGTGATTTTGGGGGTGATATGGAAGGGCTTCTCGTAACCGTTTTTGGCGGATCCGGTTTTATTGGTCGGCAGATTGTGCAACGGATGGCCGCGGCGGGTGCGCAAGTTCGCGCCGCCGAACGGGACCCGCAACGGGCATTGGTGCTGAAGCCGATGGGCAATGTCGGTCAGATTACACCGGTCCAGGCCAACATCCGGGACGACGCGTCAGTGCGCGCGGCGGTCGATGGCGCCGATGCGGTCGTCAATCTGGTAGGTATTCTGTATCAGCGCGGCCGGCAGAAATTCGATGCGGTCCATCGCGGCGGCGCCGAGCGTATCGCGGCCGCCGCGAAGGCCGCGAACGTCGATGCCTTCGTTCAGATGTCGGCGCTCGGCGCGGACAAGAATTCGTCATCTGCCTATGCGCGAAGCAAGGCGCTCGGCGAAGAAGCGGTGCGCAAGCATATGCCGGCCGCCGTCATTCTGCGCCCCAGCGTGGTCTTCGGACCGCAGGATGATTTTTTCAATCGCTTTGCCCGGATGGCCTGCTGGTCGCCGGTTTTGCCGGTTTTCGGGTGCCCGTTTCCGCGCTTTAGCAACGGCAAGTTGGATTTGTATGGTTCCGGCGGCACGCGGTTTCAGCCGGTCTATGTCGGCGATGTGGCGGATGCCGCTTTTAAGGCGCTGGCGGAGCCGTCCTGCCACGGCAAGGACTATGAACTCGGCGGCCCAACCGTCTATAGCTTCGTCGAACTGATGCGGTTGGTCATGGAACAGACCGGGCGGCGGCGGTTCCTGAATCCGGTGCCGTTTTGGGCCGGTTCCTTGATGGGGTTTTTTGCCGAGTTTCTTCCGGTGCCGCCCTTGACGCGCGATCAGGTCACCCTGCTCAAGACGGACAATATTGTCAGTGGAAACCTGCCCGGGTTGCAGGATCTCGGCGTGGCGCCGACTGCCGCCGAGGTGATTCTACCGACCTATCTGGACATCTACCGCCGCGGCGGACGGTACAGCCAACCGCATTTCGTCTGAACCCGTCTACCCGTAGACCCAATACAACAGCAACCCGCCGAGCAGCATGCGGTAGATGACGAAGGGGGTGAATGTCGCGCGCATCAGCCACTGCATCATCGCGGCGATGGAAATTAGCGCGGTCCCGAAAGCGAACAGTGCGGCCAGCGCGGCGTCCAGGCCGAGTGTGATGTTGCCGCTCTTGTAAAGTCCTAGGCCGGCGAGCGTTGCCGCGCCGAGGATTGCCGGAATCGACATCAACAGGGAAAAGCGCGCCGCTTCGCTGCGCTCCATACCCATGAACCGGCAGGCGGTCATGGTAACGCCGGACCGGCTGGTGCCCGGTAGGAGAGCCAACACTTGCGCTACCCCAACGAAAAAGGCGGTCGGCACGTTCAGATGCTCAATGCGGCGAAGCGTCATGCAAAGCCAATCCGCGACGCCAAGCAGGATGCCGAACCCGATGGTCGTCCAGCCGATCAGTTCGACGCTGCGAAAGGTGGACCCAATATAGGGTTGCATAAAATATCCCGCGGCAACGATGGGAAGCGTGGCGACGAGGACGTGCAACGCCAGGCTGAAGCCCGGATCTCGGCGTCCCGTCACGATCCCGGCGGTGCCGGCGACTATTTTCCAGATGTCGCGCCAGAAATAAACCATAACCGCAAGCAGTGTGCCGACGTGAACGGCGACATCGATGATCAAACCCTGGTCGGCCCAGCCGAGGACTCGGGAGGTCAACACCAAGTGACCCGATGAGCTGATAGGCAGAAATTCAGTGATGCCTTGGACGACGGCCAGGGTAACGAGCTGGACGATTTCCACGAATTTTCCCTACATCCCCTTATGCGGCCGGCGATCCAACCTCATTCCCGGCGGCAGACTAGCATCCTCTGATATGCATTGCAGCCGCTTTGGTAGTTCCGATGTGAGACTAAAAGGAATTTTTCTGAGCCAGGCGGAGCGGTGCGGCGCACGGCGCATCCTTATAGGCCGTAATTATAGGACAAGTAACTTGACCTATTGAGGGGAATTTGCTAGATTTCCGGTGCTAATTGTTGTATCCAATGATGGAGCGCTGCGCGGCAAAGTTGCTGTTTTCAGGGTTTGGCGACGGCCATGGGTGGAAGCGGCGGGTTTCTACGGACCTGCCCACTTGGCGAAATTTAAGTCTGAGCCAAGGCGCGCCGGCGGCGTGCAGGGTGACACCCGTTTGTTGGTAACATCCGTCTTAAGTGTTCCAAAAGAAAGAATAATGGGGATAACCGGGTTGCAAGGGGGCAATTTAGGTATGCCGACTCAAATGCTGCGTTTTGTCGATACTGACCGGCAGATGCCGGAAAAGCGGGATGCCGAGCTCCGGCGAAGTGACTTCGATGAAATTTTCAAGCGGTTTCAGCCGGACAATGCGGCGTTGCAGGCGGCGCGCTGTTCGCAATGCGGTATTCCGTTCTGCCAACAGCATTGCCCGCTGCACAACAATATCCCGGATTGGCTGCTATTGACCGCCGAAGGTCGGTTGGAGGAGGCCTATGAAGTCGCCTCGGCGACCAATACCTTCCCCGAGGTTTGCGGGCGTATCTGCCCGCAGGATCGTTTGTGTGAAGGCAACTGCGTCATCGAAAAAGCCGGGCACGGCACGGTCACGATCGGCACCGTCGAGAATTACGTGACCGAGGTGGCCTGGGAAAACGGTTGGATACGCCCGGCATCGCCGGTACGGGAACGGCCCGAATCAATCGGCATTGTCGGCGCGGGACCGGCCGGGCTCGCCGCCGCGGACCGGCTGCGCCGCTTGGGATATCGGGTGGTCATTTATGACCGGCACGACCGGGTCGGTGGATTGCTGATGTACGGCATTCCCAATTTCAAGCTCGAAAAAGATATCGTCGAACGCCGGGCCAAATGGCTGGTGGAAGGCGGGGTGGAATTCGATCTCAATTTCGAAGTAGGCCGCGACGCCAGCCTGCCCGAACTGCGGGACCGGCACGACGCAGTGCTGATCGCCACTGGGGTCTACAAGTCGCGCGACATCGCCGCGCCGGGCGTTGGCCTCGGCAATATCGTTCAGGCGATCGACTATCTCATCGCGAGCAACCGCAAGGGGTTGGGGGATCCGGTTCCCGCTTTCGACAGCGGCGCGCTCGACGCGTCGGATCGCAACGTCGTGGTGATCGGCGGCGGCGACACCGCCATGGACTGCGTGCGGACGGCCGTGCGCCAGGGGGCGCTTTCGGTTAAATGCTTGTATCGCCGCAATCGGGACAACATGCCGGGCTCCGCACGCGAGGTGGAACACGCCGAGGAGGAAGGCGTCGAGTTCGTTTGGTTGTCGGCGCCGGAAGCCTTCCTCGGCGACGAATTGGTGGCTGGCGTCCGGGCACAGGTCATGCGGCTCGGCCTGCCCGACGCGAGCGGCCGACAGTCGCCGCAGCCGATCGAGGGCGAAAGTCAAATTCACGATGCGGACCTGGTGATCACCGCGCTCGGGTTCGATCCGGAAGACCTGCCCGTGCTGTTCGGCGACCCGGCACTTCCGGTGACCGGATGGGGGACGGTAAAAATCGATTGGAATACCATGATGACGAACGCCAATGGCGTGTTCGCCGCGGGTGATATCGTCCGGGGCGCCTCGCTCGTGGTTTGGGCGATCCGCGACGGGCGCGATGCCGCCGACGCAATCCATCGCTATATCGAGAGCCGGCGGGACGAGTCACTGCCGCTCGCGTCCTAGGGTGCGGCCATGAACGCATTCGTCGAGAAATGGCGGCGCAGCACCGGATTCCTTCAGCAAAATCACGCTTATGACCCGGCACAGGAGCACGATGCCTGCGGCGTCGGGATGATCGTTTCAATCAACGGCGACGCGCGGCGCGATGTCGTGCTCAAGGGCATCGAGGCGCTCAAATCCCTGTGGCATCGAGGCGCAGTGGACGCCGATGGCATGACCGGGGATGGCGCCGGGCTGCACGTTCAGATCCCACAGGATTTCTTCAAGGAACATATTCGGCGGACCGGTCATATGCCGGGTACCGGCCGGCTCGCCGTTGGCATGATATTTTTGCCGCGAACCGATTTATCGGCCCAGGAGCGCTGCCGACAAATTGTCGAAACGGAAATTCTGCGCTTCGGCCATCGCATCTATGGCTGGCGCCAGGTTCCCGTAAATGTCGATGTGATCGGTGAAAAGGCGAACGCAACCCGGCCGGAAATCGAACAGGTGATGGTCGCGAACGCGCGCGACGTCTCCGATAGCCAGTTTCAGGTCGATCTCTATATCATTCGCCGGCGGATCGAGAAGGCGGTGGCGGCGGAGAGTATTGCCGATTTCTATATCTGTTCGCTGAGTTGCCGGTCGATGATCTACAAGGGGTTGTTCCTGGCCGAGCAGTTGACCGCCTTTTATCCCGATCTGCTCGACGAGTTGTTCGTCTCCAATTTTGCGATCTACCATCAGCGCTATTCCACCAATACCTTCCCGACCTGGCGGTTGGCGCAGCCCTTCCGGGTGCTTGCGCACAATGGCGAGATCAATACGCTGGTTGGCAATGTGAATTGGATGCGCAGCCACGAGACGCCGATGGCGAACCGGCGATTTGGCGATCACATCGCGGACATAAAGCCGGTGATCCAACCAGGCGGTTCGGATTCCGCCGCACTCGACGCGGTGTTTGAGCTGTTGGTGCGCACCGATCGTGAGCTGCCCGAAGTAAAATCCCTTCTCATTCCAGAGGCCTGGGAACACTCGGACACGATTCCGCGGGCGCACCGTCAATTCTATGCCTATGGCAATTCAGTGATGGAACCGTGGGATGGCCCGGCGGCGATTTGCGCCTATGGCGGCCGCTGGGTACTGGCCGGAATGGACCGCAACGGCTTGCGGCCGATGCGCTATGTGGTCACTGACGACGATCTGTTGATCGTCGGGTCCGAGGCCGGCATGGTTCGTGTCGATGAAACCGCCGTGGTTAAAAAGGGCCGGATCGGCCCCGGCCAAATGATCGGTGTGCAACTTGCCGAGGGCAGGCTGTACCACGATCGGGACATCAAGGATAAGGTCGCCGCCCTTCGGCCGTTCGGCGAATGGCTCAAGAAACGGACAAGGCTTGAGAGTCTTCGCGCCGGCGGGACGACTGAAACGGCCACGCTAACGCGCGAGGAATTGCGCCGGTGCCAGGTGGCGGTCGGCTGGACGATGGAAGATCTGGAAATGATCCTCCATCCTATGGTCGAAGACGCGAAAGAGGCGATCGGTTCGATGGGCGACGACTCGCCAATCGCCGTGCTGTCCGACAAATACCGAGGTTTGCATCACTTCTTCCGGCAAAATTTCAGCCAGGTGACCAATCCGCCGATCGATAGCCTGCGCGAACGGCGGGTGATGAGCCTGACGACGCGGCTGGGCAATCTCGGTAACATTCTTGATGAAGACGAAAGCCAGCTCGAATTCCTGCAACTCGACTCGCCGGTGCTGTTGAACGGGGAACTGGAAACGCTGGTCGACTATCTTGGTGAGTCGGTGGTCGAAATCGATTGTATTTTTCCGGTTGATGCGGGACCGCAGGCGTTGGCCGACGCGGTCTCTCGCATCCAGGCGGAAGCCGAGGACGCGATCCGGGGCGGCCACACGCACATCGTTCTGTCCGATGTGAACGTCAACGCGGCATACGCGGCGATCCCGATGATTCTCGCCGTCGGCGCCGTGCATAACCACCTGATCCGCACCCAGTTGCGGACCTTCACCTCGATCAATGTGCGCTGTGCCGAGTGTATGGATGTGCACTACGCGGCGGTATTGATCGGCGTTGGCGCAACGACGGTCAATCCGTGGCTGGCACAGGAATCGGTCGCCGACCGCCGGCGGCGCGGACTGTTCGATGAGATGCCGCGCGACGAGGCGCTGCGGCGCTTCAAGAATGCCCTCAACGAAGGCCTGCTCAAGATCATGTCGAAGATGGGCATCGCCATCATCAGTTCCTACCGCGGCGGCTATAATTTCGAGGCGGTCGGACTTTCCCGATCGCTGGTCGCTGAGTTCTTTCCCGGATTGGCCAGCCGCATTTCCGGCATCGGCCTGACGGGCATTCAGAAAAAGGTGCTGGAAATCCATAGCCGTGCCTATGCGGAGGATTTCGTCGCGTTGCCGATGGGCGGTTTCTATCGTTACCGGCGCGGCGGGGAATCCCATTTCTGGGACGGCAATCTGATTCACCAATTGCAGACCGCCGTCGAGACGGATTCGTTTGGCCAATATTTGAAATTCAGCAACGGCGTGGCGAACTTGCCCCCGATCAATTTACGGGATCTGCTCGACTTCGATCCGAAATACGACCCCGTCGGCGTGGATGAAGTCGAGTCGATCACCGAGATTCGCAAAATGCTCGTGGCGCCCGGAATCTCATTGGGCGCCTTGTCGCCGGAGGCGCATGAGACACTGTCGATTGCGATGAACCGGATCGGCGCAAAATCCGATTCCGGCGAAGGCGGCGAAGATCCCGCGCGGTACAAGGCGAAACGAAACGGCGACAATGCATCGAGCGCAATCAAACAGATCGCGTCCGGCCGTTTCGGCGTCACCACCGAGTACCTCAACAATTGCCGCGAGATCGAGATCAAGATCGCGCAGGGCGCAAAACCCGGCGAGGGCGGGCAACTTCCCGGACTCAAGGTCAGCGAGCTGATTGCCCGCTTGCGCCATTCCATGCCGGGCGTAACGCTGATCTCGCCGCCGCCGCATCATGACATCTATTCGATCGAGGATCTGGCGCAGCTGATCTACGACTTGAAACAGGTCAATCCGGATGCATCGGTTTGCGTCAAGCTGGTTGCACGGACCGGCATCGGCACGATCGCTGCCGGCGTGGCCAAGGCCAATGCCGACGTTATTTTGATTTCGGGACATTCGGGCGGTACCGGGGCATCGCCGCAATCGTCGATCAAATACGCGGGCACGCCCTGGGAGATGGGCCTTTCGGAAGTGCACCAGGTGCTGACCCTGAATGGGTTGCGCCACCGGGTGAAGCTGCGCACCGACGGCGGCATCAAGACGGGCCGTGACGTGGTCATGGCGGCCATGCTCGGCGCCGAGGAATTCGGCATCGGTACGGCGTCGCTTGTCGCGATGGGCTGCATTCTGGTGCGGCAGTGTCATTCAAACACCTGTCCGGTCGGCGTCTGCTCGCAAAATCCCGCGCTGCGGGAAAAATTCACGGGTACGCCGGAAAAAGTCGTAAACCTGTTCAGTTTCATCGCCGAGGAAGTGCGCGAAATCCTGGCATCGCTCGGCATGCGTTCGCTGAAGGACGTGATCGGCCGGACCGACCTCCTGTTTCAGGTGAGCCGCGGGGCCGAGCATCTCGACGACCTCGATCTCAATCCGTTGCTGGCCCAGGTCGATGCAGGCGACAAGCTGCGCTACTGCACTATTGAAGGGCGCAACGAAGTGCCCGACACGCTGGACGCCCAGATGGTCAAGGATGCGGCAGCGCTGTTTACCGAAGGCGAGAAAATGCAGCTGCAATACAATGTGCAGAATACCCAGCGGGCCATCGGCGCCCGCCTTTCGTCGCATATTACCCGCCAGTTCGGCATGTTCGGTCTGCGGCCGGACCATATCACCGTGCGGCTGCGGGGGTCGGCCGGCCAGTCGCTCGGCGCCTTTGCCGTGCAGGGGTTGAAGGTCGAAGTATTCGGCGAGGCCAATGACTATGTGGGCAAGGGACTCTCCGGCGGCACGATCGTCGTGCGGCCGCTCTCGTCGTCTCCGCTCGCGTCCAACCACAACACGATCATCGGCAACACCGTGCTGTACGGGGCGACCGCGGGCAAATTGTTCACTGCTGGCCAGGCCGGCGAGCGGTTCGCCGTGCGCAATTCGGGCGCGGTTGCCGTGGTCGAGGGGTGCGGATCGAACGGCTGCGAATACATGACCGGTGGCACGGTGGTGGTTCTCGGCCCGGTGGGCGATAATTTCGCGGCGGGTATGACGGGCGGAATGGCTTTCGTTTATGACGTGGACGAAGCATTCCAATATCGGATCAATTCGGAATCGGTCCATTGTCAGCGCATCGAGACGGATCACTGGGAAGAAGTTTGCCGTAGTCTGATCGCGGAGCACTACGAAGAAACGCAGTCGAGCTGGGCCGAGAGCATCCTTGCTGATTGGGTCGTCGAAAAGGATCGTTTCTGGCAGATCGTCCCCTTCGAGACGCTCGACCATCTGGAACACTCGCTAACTGGCGCGCCGGCAGCAAGCCTGGACGGCGTCGCGGAATAGCGCCGAGATTGCCCGGCCCGGTTTCTTGCATTGCAAGACGGTTTCGTGTCCGCCGGTGCAGGATTATAGTCCCCTCATGCACAGGCTCTACCACCTTTGGCTCTCACCATTCTGCCGCAAGGTGCGCGTGGCGATGGCGGAGAAAAAGCTCGATCTGGAACCCCGAATTGAAAAGATTTGGGACCGGCGCGAAGGCTTTTTGGCACTTAACCCGATGGGGAAGGTGCCGGTGCTGGAAACCGCCGACGGTCCGGTTCTCTGCGATTCCTCGGTCATCACCGAATACCTGGAAGAAGTCTACCCGGAACCGCCGCTGCTCGGCCGCGACCCGATCGGCCGCGCCGAGACCCGCCGGCTGATCATTTGGTTTGATGAAAAGTTCAATGCCGAGGTCACCCGGCATCTCGTGTACGAGAAGATCATGAAGCGCCTGCTGTCGCTCGGCGAACCGAACTCCGCGGCGATCCGCGCCGGGCACAGCAACATCCACATCCATCTCGACTATATCGGCTGGCTGATCGACAGCCGGAAATGGCTCGCCGGCGAAGAATTTTCCCTCGCCGATATTGCCGCTGCGTCGCATATTTCGTGTATCGACTATCTCGGCGACGTGCCTTGGGACGACCATCCGCGGGCCAAGGACTGGTATGCTCGGATCAAGTCCCGGCCGAGTTTTCGCGATATTCTGGGCGATCACATCCCCGGGTATCCGCCGCCGCGGCACTATGCGGATCTCGATTTTTAGCGGATTTGCGTGCCGCCGCTATCCCGTGGCATGCGAGCGCGTTTCAGGTTGCGGCGGGCGATTGCGGCTGCCGGCGTATCCGCGTGACGGTTGACCAGCCGTAGCCAATCCCGGGCCGCGCCGGCGCGATCGCCGGCAAGCTGCCGCAATATGCCGCGTTCCAACAGTGCGTCGGGATTTTCCGGCGCGAGTGCGAGCGCCCGGTCTATGTCGGCCTTGGCGGCTTTCCGGCGTCCCGACAGCCGGTAGGCGCTGGCCCGGAGCGTCAGCGCATCGACCGAGGCCGGGTCGGCGATCAGTGCGGCGCTGAGGTCGAGGATCGCATCCTGATAGCGTTGCGCCGCGGCCAGTGCCATGGCGCGGTCGATACGCAGCTCCGGGTCCCGCGGCGCGAGATCGACCGCGGCGCTCATGACCGCATGGGCCTTGTCCGGTTTGCGCGCATCGAGCCATGCCTGGCCGGCCTGCGACAGGAGTTGCACGCGCACGGAATCCGGCGAATCTACCGGCAGGCTCCAGGCGAGCTCTTCGAGCCGCATCGCCGCGGCGTCGAAATTACCGAGTCCGAATAGCGCCACTGCCGCGCAATGACGGGCCCCGCCGGCGCCGCCGTGTTCCTCCCAGGCGATCGCACGTTCCAAGCCCTCCGCCGGTTTCGTGCGGGCGAGACGCATGCAGTCCTGATAGCGCTTGCCGGCATCGGGAAGGCCGGCCGGCGTGTCCGCGCGCACCGGCGCAGCGGCCATAAAGAGGCAAATCAGGAGGACCGCCAGCACGGGCCGATGCTTGTCTTGTGTCACCGCGAATCCTAAAGTCTGCGCTCTTGACGGCTGCGCCGCCATGGTCCGATCTGTTGTACGGGCCATGACGGAGCGACCGTCCAACCGAAGTACAGTAGCGCAACATGGCCCCTCCCCGCCTCTTTTGTTTCGGCCTCGGCTATTCGGCCCGGGCGCTCGCCGATGACCTCATGGCAGAAGGCTGGCGGGTGGCGGGAAGCTGCCGGTCGGCCGAGAAGCAGGCGGCATTGCGCAATGCCGGCATCGAGGCATTCCTGTTCGATCGGGGGCGGCCGCTCGAGGATGCGGCGGCGGCGCTCGGAGGCACGACGCACCTGCTGTCCTCGGTGCCGCCGGATGCGTCCGGCGATCCGGTGCTCGACCAGCACGCCGCCGATATCGCCGCGCTGACCACCCTGGAATGGGCGGGATACCTGTCGACGACAGGCGTCTATGGCGATCGGGCCGGCGGCTGGGTCGACGAATTGTCCGACTTGCAGCCGACCGGCGATCGCGGCCGCCGGCGTGTCAGCGCGGAGCAGGGTTGGCTGGATTTGTTCCGGAAAAACAACACGCCCGTCCATATCTTCCGGCTGGCCGGCATCTACGGGCCCGGCCGCAATGCGCTGGAAACCGTGCGGGCTGGCCGGGCGCGGCGTATCATTAAGCCGGGACAGGTGTTCAGCCGAATTCACAGGGACGATATCGTCGCGGTTCTGCGCGCATCGTTGGCGAGAGGCAATCCGGGCGCGGTTTATAATCTATGCGACGATGAAGCGGCCCCGCCACAGGATGTCATCGCCTTTGCCTGTGATCTGCTTGGCGTGGCGCCGCCGCCAGACTTGCCGTTCGCGGACGCCGATCTGTCTGCCATGGCGCGCAGCTTTTATCGCGACAACAAGCGGGTCTCCAATCGTCGGATAAAACAGGAACTCGGCGTGCGGTTTGCGTGGCCGGATTATCGTGCGGGCCTGCGAGACTTGTTCGCGGCTCAGGCTTCGTCCAATTGACCGGCCGCCGGCTCACCTGCCCCCAGTTCCCCACAAATTGTCTCGACCGCGTGCAGCAGCCGCGCGATATCGGCGTCTCCGGAAAGCCGGTGGTCGCCGTCCTTGATCAACGACACCTCGACGCGATCGCTCCGCAGCGCTTCGGCGATTTCGATGGATAGCCGCCACGGAACGGCATCGTCGCGCTGGCCGTGCAGGAGCCGGACGGGCCCATCGAAAGGAATCGGTCCCGGAAGCAGAAGATGGTCGACGCCTTCTTCGATCAGGCGGAGCGTGATCGGATAACCGGCCGGATCATACTCCGACGGCCGCATCCAGACGCCGTCTTGGCGCAGCCGCGTTTTCGTTGCTTCGTCCGCACGCTGCCAAAGCCGCCGGGTCATATCGATGGCTGGCGCGATGCCAATGAAGCCCCGCACGCGCTCGGGCCGGGCAATGGCTGCGAGCAGCCCGATCCACCCGCCGAGCGATGAGCCGACCACGATTTGCGGCCCTTTCGTCACCGAATCGAGCACTGCCAGGGTATCGGCCAGCCATTTGCCGATTGTCCCGTCGATGAAATCGCCGGATGATCGGCCATGGCCCTGATAGTCGAAGCGGGTCATCTGCCGGCCATGCGTCTGGCAATGCCGCTCGAGGGCGAGCGCCTTGCCGCCGGACATGTCCGATTTGAAACCGGTACAGAATAACACGCCGGGCGCGATCCCTGGGGTGTGAAAATACGCGATCCGGATAGCCGCATTGCGTTCGAGTGTTGCCGGTTGCCGCGTCAAGCGATATGTCCTTTGTCGGGCAAGGATTAGGGCAAAGCCGAATGGCTGATTCTATCGAAACTACCATGCCGTCTCTGGCTTCGGCCAGCGGTGACGCGGCCCGGGCACCGGTCATCCTGCAGGTTCTGCCGGAACTGGTGACCGGCGGTGTCGAGCGGGGTACGGTGGATATCGCCGGCGCCATCGCGCAAGCGGGCGGCCGATCGCTGGTTGCTTCCGAGGGCGGCCGCATGACCAATGAACTGCAACGAGTCGGCGCCGAACATATTACTCTGCCATTGGCGACGAAAAGCCCCTTCGCGATCCGGCGTAATGCCCGGCGTCTGGCTGATGTCATTCGTGCCAACGGCGTCGATATTGTCCATGCGCGCAGCCGTGCACCGGCATGGTCCGCGCTGTTCGCCAGCCGGCGCACAGGGACGCATTTCATCACCACCTTCCACGGCACCTACAATCTCGGCCCTCCCTTCAAGAAGCTCTACAACTCGGTTATGACCCGGGGCGAGCGGGTTATCGCCATCTCGCAATTCATCGCCGACCATATGGTCAAGAACTATAAGACCGACCCGGCAAAGATCCGCGTTATCTATCGCGGCGTGAACATGGAGATTTTCGATCCGCAGAAAGTGCCTGCGGTGCGGGTGATTCAACTCGCCAATCAATGGCGGCTGCCTGACGGCATCCCTGTGGTTCTGTTGCCGGCCCGGCTGACTCGATGGAAGGGTCAGGCATTGCTGATCGAGGCGTTGGCCCGGCTCGGCGACGGCAATGTGCGCTGCCTCCTGGTTGGCGACGACCAGGGCCGCACGAAGTACCGGCGCGAGCTGGAGCGGCTGGTTCACCGCCGAAACCTGGACAGCGTGGTCCATATCGTGGGCGAGTGTTCAGACATGCCAGCGGCCTATAAGCTCGCCGACGTCGTCGTGTCTGCCTCCACCGATCCGGAAGCCTTCGGCCGCGTCATGGTTGAAGCACAGGCGATGGGCAAGCCGGTTGTCGGCGCGGCGCACGGGGCCAGTGAGGAACTCATCCTGCCTGGCCAGACCGGCTGGCTGTTCGAGCCCGGCAACGTGGAGCAGCTCGCAAGCGCGCTTGCCACTGCGCTGTCGCTCGATACGGGCGCGCGCGAACTACTTTCCAATGCCGCGATCGAAAACGTCCAGGTCCGGTTTTCCAAGACCCGCATGTGTAACGAAACGCTCAACCTTTACCGGGAGATCCTGGCCCCGGGGGCAGCAGCATCGGCGTGACGGCCGGCCCGCAAGACTCTGATCGCGATGCGCTTCCAGCGGCCGGCAAGCCAGTGCGAATTCTCATTATCAAACTGGGCGCATTGGGCGATTTCGTGCAGGC
The DNA here is from genome assembly GCA_964469835.1 of uncultured Rhodospirillaceae bacterium. Lineage (GTDB taxonomy): Bacteria > Pseudomonadota > Alphaproteobacteria > UBA8366 > UBA8366 > JAOTYV01. Next base: position 7,307 of record CAYYBI010000100.1, on the reverse strand, counting down.
CCTTGCGCCGATGCAGGCGATCCGGCGCCATCATCCCGCCGCACGGATCACGCTTCTGACGACAGCGCCATTTTCGTCATTGGCAGCGGCGTGCCCTTGGATCGACGAAATCCGCCTCGATGAACGGATGCCTTGGTGGCACGTTGGGCGGTGGATGGAATTCCGCGGCTGGATGCGGCAGGCGGGCTTTGCGCGGGTCTACGATTTACAGACCTCGGACCGCAGCGGCTGGTATTTCCGGCTGCTGCGCAGCCCGCATCCGGATTGGTCGGGCATTGTCTCGGGGTGTTCGCATCCCCATGCCAATCCGGAACGGGATCTCATGCATACCGTCGACCGGCAAGCGGAACAGCTCGCCATGGCCGGCATTGCGGCCGTGCCGCCACCCGACCTCGCATGGCTGGATGCCGCACTGCCGGCTGCGGGGCTGACCGAACCGTTCGTGCTGATCGTGCCGGGTGGGGCGGCACACCGACCAGCAAAGCGATGGCCGGCGCCGTTATATGGGGAATTGGCAAATCGCCTGTTGGCGGCGGGATACCGGCCGGTTCTGTCCGGTGCCGCGACAGACCAGGCAGCGATTGCCGAAATCTCCGCTGTCTGCCCGGGTGCGCTCGATCTGGCCGGACAGACGTCGCTGTTGCAGCTCGGCGGTTTGGCCCGGCGTGCCGCCGCGGCGGTCGGCAACGATACCGGGCCGATGCACCTCGCCGCAGCGGTCGGTTGCCGCTCGGTGGTACTGTTTTCCGATGCGTCCGACCCGGCGCTGTGCGCAGCGCGCGGCGCCGATGTGGCGGTCTTGCGGAAGGCGCCGCTGGCCGGGCTTTCGGTCGCCGAGGTTGAAGCGGCCTTGCGCTTGCGCTAAAGGGAGACGCGGCCGGCGGTTGGCGCCGGCGAAGGGCTGAAAGTCGGATTGGATCATGGCGAAAACCGGAGAAAACGACGCGCAGAACGGACCGGTGGCGATCACCTTGCCGGACGGCAGCGTGCGCCAATTCGATCACCCGGTAACGGGAGCGGAAGTCGCGGCCGATATCGGGCCGGGGTTGGCCAAGGCCGCGGTGATGATCCGGGTGAACGGTGCGGACCGGGATCTGAATCGCCCGATCACGGCGGATGCCGATGTGGAAATCGTGACGCGGGACAGCGACGGCGCGCTTGAGCTTCTGCGCCATGACTGCGCCCATGTGTTGGCCGAGGCGGTGCAGGAACTGTATCCCGGCACGCAGATCACTTTCGGACCGTCGATCGATGATGGATTTTATTACGATTTCCACCGTGACGAACCGTTCACGCCGGATGATTTCGAAAAGATCGAGGCGCGGATGCGCGAGATCGTTGGCCGCGACGAGGCGATCACCCGGGAAGTCTGGGACCGCGCGGCGGCGGTCGCGCATTTTCGCGACGCCGGTGAAAGTTTCAAAGCGGAACATGTCGAGACGCTGCCGGAAGACGCGGACATCTCGATCTACCGGCAAGGCGATTGGCTGGACCTGTGCACCGGGCCGCACCTGCCGTCGACCGGCAAGCTCGGCACCTCCTTCAAGCTGATGAAGCTGGCGGGCGCCTATTGGCGCGGCGATCCGACCAAGCCGCAGCTGCAACGCATTTACGGCACGTGTTGGCGCACAGACAAAGAACTGAAGGCCTATCTGCACCGGCTGGAAGAGGCCGAAAAACGCGATCATCGCCGGCTCGGCCGTGAGATGGATTTGTTTCATATTCAGGAAGAGGCGGCGGGCAGCATCTTTTGGCATCCCAAGGGCTGGACGCTGTATCGGATCGCCGAGGATTACATGCGCCGCCGGCTGGACGATGCCGGCTATGTCGAGGTCAAGACGCCGCAAATGGTCGACCGGATATTGTGGGAGCAATCCGGACACTGGGAAAAATTCCGCGAACATATGTTCACGGCGGAGGATGAAGGCAACAAGACCCTCGCGCTGAAACCGATGAACTGCCCCTGTCATGTGCAGATCTTCCGGCAGGGCCTGAAAAGCTACCGCGATCTTCCCATCCGCATGGCCGAGTTCGGGTCCTGTCACCGCAACGAGCCGTCCGGCGCGCTGCATGGGCTGATGCGCGTGCGCGCCTTCACCCAGGACGATGCGCATATCTTTTGCACCGAAGATCAGATTGTCGGCGAGACGGAAAAATTTTGCGGGCTGCTGACGTCGATCTATCGGGATTTCGGGTTCGAGGACGTTCTGGTGAAATTCTCCGACCGGCCGGAGGTCAGGGCGGGCTCGGACGAAACCTGGACGCGGGCGGAAACGTCGCTGAAGGAAGCGACCGAGGCGGCCGGACTTGCTTATACGCTGAATCCCGGCGAAGGGGCGTTTTATGGTCCCAAGCTCGAATTCGTCCTGCGCGACGCAATCGGCCGCGACTGGCAGTGCGGAACGCTGCAGGTCGATTTCGTGCTGCCGGAACGGCTCGATGCGTCCTTTGTCGGCGAGGATGGACAGAAACACCGGCCGGTCATGCTGCACCGGGCCATTCTGGGGTCGTTCGAACGGTTCCTGGGCGTGCTGATCGAACATTACGCCGGCCGATTGCCGCTTTGGCTGTCGCCGGTGCAGGCGGTCGTGGCGACGATCACCAGCGATGCCGATGATTATGCGGCAAAGGTGACGGCGGCCTGCCGCGATGCTGGAATTCGCGTAAATATCGACAAAAGGAATGAAAAAATTAACTATAAGGTGCGAGAACATTCACTCGCGAAAGTGCCGGCGATCCTTGTCGTGGGAAAGCGGGAAGCCGAGGAAGGCACCGTTGCCCTGCGCCGCCTTGGTGGTAAGCAGCAAGAATTTCTTGCGCTGGAGCGAGCAATTAATAGACTTGTGGAGGAGTCGGCGGCGCCGGGTGGTTGATCTCGCCGACCTTATTGAAATCATTCAAATAACTGCAACAACGATGAGGATTGTTCTATAGCCAGGAGACCCTTTACGCAGACGCCGGTCCGCGAAGGCCCGCGCGTCAATGAACTTATCGAGGCGGTTGAGGTCCGCGTAATCGACGAAAATGGCGAACAGCTCGGCGTGCTGGCGCGGGGGGATGCGATCGAACGCGCCGCCAGTGTCGGGCTCGATCTGGTTGAAGTTTCGCCCGGTGTCGTTCCGCCCGTTTGCAAGATTCAGGATTTCGGCAAGCTCAAATACGAAAATCAGAAAAAAAAGAGCGAAGCCCGCAAGAAGCAAAAAACGATCGACGTCAAGGAAGTGAAATTCCGCCCGAACATCGAACAACACGATTACGAGGTGAAGATGCGGGCGATGCGGCGGTTTCTCGATGAGGGCAACAAGGTGAAGGTCACGCTGCGATTTCGCGGCCGCGAAATGGTGCATCAGCATCTTGGGTTGAAGGTGCTGAACCGGGTTCGCGAGGAAACCGACGAAATGGCAAAAGTCGAGCAGATGCCGCAAATGGAAGGCCGGCAAATGATCATGATCCTGACGCCGCGGTAGACGGCCTCGGCGGTCACCGATCGAAGGCGCCCATAGCTGCTCTAAGGCTCAACAATTCGCGGCGTTTCCGCTACCACATTTGCTTGCGATTTCGCTCGGCGACTTCCGCGTCCGATTCATTCGCGTTGCCCTCGCCCGTCTGGTCCGCAAGGATGCGGCTGAAGGACGTGAATTCGGTTCGGTCCTGCTGGGCGTCCGGCGACCAGAGCCGGGATCGCATCAATGCCTTTGCGCAATGGAAATAGGCCTCGTGCACCGTGACCCGGATCACCGACCGGGCCGGTTTGCCGTTCACGGCGAATTCGGCGCAGAGCGCGGCGTCGGTCGATATGACCGCCCGGCCGTTCACCCGTACGGTGTCGTTGAAGCCGGGCACCAGAAACAGCAGCCCAACTTGCGGATTTTCCGCGATGTTCGTCAGTGAATCCAAACGGTTGTTGCCGGGCCGGTCGGGCAGAAGCAGCGTGCGGTCGTCCGGCGTCCGGACAAAGCCGGGCAGGTCGCCGCGGGGCGAGCAGTCGAGCCGGCCATCGGCCCCCGCGGTCGAGAGCAGGAAGAACGGCGACAGCGCGATAAAGGCGCGGCAATGCTCGTCGAGCCGGTCCATCTGTTTGGCGACCGCGCGGCCCTGCGGCATGGCGTAGGTTTCACGTAATCCATCGGGCGAAGATACCTGGTCGTCCGGCATGGCTTAGCTCTCCTCTTTGGCGTCGTTGATTGGCAACGGCGGCGGGTATAATAGCGTCATTTTCGGTACGCGGCGATGCGGCCGCGCGGGTCGCCGGTGCGATAGGCTTCGGTCAGTGCCTCGATACCGGCATGAATACCGTCGTCGAGCGGCAGCCGTTCCCAGTCGCGCATCAATTTTTTCTGCAGCCGGATGCCGGTCGGGCCGTTCGCGGCAATGGTCTCGACAAGTTCGCCGACCGCCGCGTCGAGCCGGTCCTGCGGCACGGATTTCTCCACCAGACCCCAGTCGGCCGCGGTCGCCGCGTCGATCGCATCGCCACGATACAGCAGCCAGGCGGTGCGTCCCCAGCCGATCAGCCGCGGGAACAGGGCGGCTTCGATCACGGATGGCAGGTCGATGATGACTTCCGGCATCGAAAAACGGGCATTGTCCGAGGCGATCCGAAGGTCGCAGGACGCCGCCATTTCGAGACCGGCGCCCATGCAGGCGCCATTGATGCGGGCAATTACCGGCACCGGCAGGTCGCGGATCGCCTGATGGGTTTGCTGCAGCGTGGTGATGAAATCGCGCCCGGCCTCCGCATCCGCGGATCCCAATTCAGCCAGGTCGGCGCCCGCCATAAAGGCGCGGTCGCCGGCCCCGGTCAGGATGGCGGCGCGCAAATCTTCGAGCGGCGCCAAGGCGCGAAAGGCGTCGCCGATCTCGATGATCAGCGCCTTGCTGAGGCAGTTGGCGCGTCGGGCATTTTGCAGGGTGACCCGGGCAATCCGTCCGCCGCCAAGTTCTTCGAATGTCGTGGTGACGCAGGCTTCCGTCATGCCGTTAAAGTCTCCGCTGTTTGTCGTAGAAGTTTATCGCAAAAATCCGCCGCCATCGACTTGCACAACGACGCCGTTGACCCAGGATGCCCGGTTGCTGGCGAGAAAGGCCACCACATCGGCGCATTCCTCCGACCTGCCCGGGCGGCCGGCGGGCATGTCGCGCGTCAATTCGCGCCAGCGCTCGGGATCGCCGAATTTCTTTTTTGCCGCGTACCGTTGCAGGGTCACCAGCCGGTCGGTCTCGATCGGGCCGGGGTTGATGGCGACCACGCGCACGCCGTGATCGATGCTTTCCCGGCCGAGCGCCTGGGTCAGGGCCATCATGGCCGCATTGCCGACACTGCCGGCGACATAGCCGGGCGACGGCCGTTTGCCGGCGCCGCCGATTATATTGACGATGACCCCGTCGCCCCGTGCCCGCATCGCCGGATAATGGGCGCGGCACAGATTGATGAAGCCGAAGACCTTGAGGTCCCAGGCCTCGCGCCAGGTGGCGTCGTCGATCTCGTCGATGGTGCCGCGTGGGATCGCCCCGGCGTTGTTGACCAGAATGTCGATGCCGGCGGTTGCCTTGGCCAGGGCGTCCTGCGTTTCGGCCTTGCTGAGGTCGCCCGGGTGGATCGTCACTTGCACGCCGTAGCGGTCATTGATCTCGTCCCGCGCGGTTGCGAGATCGGCCTCGCTGCGCGCGGCCAGGTCCAGGCTGCCCCCCTCGGCGGCCAGGGTCTCGGCGACGGCTCGGCCGATACCGCGGGACGCGCCGGTGATAAGAACCCGCTTGCCGGACAATTCCAATTCCATCTTATGGGCCCCTCCTCGCGTTTCCGGCCCATTCGGACGGTAAATACGGGCCGCGTCAAGCCTTCCGCCTTGCATCGCGGCGGCCACGGGTCTATAACGCCGCGTCCCGCATGAAGGGGCCAACAGGACGCGGCCGGCTCACTGGGTATGCCCGCCCGTCCGTACAAGACAACACTCCTCCAATTGTCAGCGATGAGGTCTGAAAATGCCCAAATTGAAGAACAAGGCGAGTGCGAAGAAGCGCTTCAAGCTCACCGCCAAGGGGAAGGTCCGTTTTAGCAGCGCCGGCCTGAACCATATGCTGCGCCGCCGCTCTCAAAAGATGAAGCGAACCAATCGGGGCACGCAAATCATGTGCGCCGCCGATGCGCGGATCGTTAAGCGCAATTTCCTGCGCAACGTGTGACGGAGGGCTGAAGCATGGCACGTGTTAAACGCGGCGTGACGACGCACGCCCGTCACAAGAAAGTTCTGAAAAAGGCCAAAGGATCGCGCGGCCGTTCGAAGAATACCTTCCGCGCCGCCATCCAGCGTGTCCATAAGGACGCGCAATACGCCTATCGCGATCGCCGCGTCCGCAAGCGCACCTTTCGGGCGCTGTGGATCCAGCGGATCAATGCCGCCGCGCGTGAGTGCGGCCTGACCTATTCGCAGTTTATCAGTGGCATGAAGAAAGCCGGTGTCGAGCTTGACCGGAAGATTCTCGCCGATCTCGCGGTGCGCGAGCCGGACGCGTTCAAGTCGCTGGCGGAACAGGCGCAAGCGGCACTGAAATAACGCGGGAGCCGGTGGCGGGTCGCCGCCGGGTCACACCACTGGGCGTGCATGATGGAGAATCTCGACCAGATTCGGGAGGAATTGCTCGCCGCCGTCGGGGCGGCGGCGGATCTGTCCGCGCTTGAGTCGATCCGCGTTGCCGCCTTGGGCCGCAAAGGGCGCGTGACCGAGTTGATGAAGGAGCTTGGGGCGCTAGACGGCGACGCGCGGCGTACCGCCGGACAATCGCTCAATGCTCTGAAAACCACGGTGGCGGAGGCCATCGACACCCGCAAGCAGACGCTGGAGGCGGCGTCGCTCGAAGCCAGCCTTACGGGCGAGACGCTCGACGTCACGCTGCCGGTCCGGCCCGAGCGGCAGGGGCTGTTGCATCCGATCAGCCAGACGGTCGACGAATTGATCGCCATCCTCGGCGAGATGGGCTTCACGGTGGCGGAAGGGCCGGATATCGAGGACGATTTCCACAATTTCACCGCGCTGAATATTCCGGACAATCATCCTGCCCGGGCGATGCACGACACATTCTATTTTCCGGGCGGTAATCTGCTGCGAACGCATACTTCGCAAGTCCAGATTCGATCGATGGTCGAGGAGGGCGTGCCGATTCGGATCATTGCCCCCGGCCGCGTTTATCGATGTGACTCCGACCAGACTCATACACCGATGTTTCACCAGGTCGAAGGGCTGGTAATTGACCGGGACATCAGCTTCGCCAATCTGAAAGCCGTCCTGCACCAGTTCATCGAGAAC
>CAYYBI010000099.1:0-2628 GCA_964469835.1 uncultured Rhodospirillaceae bacterium | reverse complement strand
ATCGACTTGGATTTGCTCACGTAGGACTCCTGATCGCATCGCTGTCATCGTTAGCGGCAATCGTAATCGAACCATGTCGGTATGGCGAGAACAGCCGCGGACCACGCAGACGTAAACGAAATGAAATTTCCTTCACGGATCGTTAACGGTGCTCCTCTAACATCCTGAAACTATTAATTAGAAATATTTCGGAGATGCCGCATGGGAGCCACGAAATCCGCGATTGCCGGGATTATTTTGACGGCAACGGCCATGGTGCTTTCCGCCTGCACCACCCATCATGTTTCACATCCCAGATATCGGGATGTCGGCCCCGCACACCATCACGGCAAGACAGTTGTGCACCCGCCGGCGCGCCATCGGACGGTGATCGTCCAGCCGCCGGCTCGCCATCGCACGGTGATCGTCAAACCGCCGGCCCGCCACCGCACGGTGATCGTCCGGCCACCGGCCCGCCATCGCACGGTGATCGTCAAGCCGCCGAGGCGAGATGGGCGTCATGTTACGCGCCGGTACCGGCATCGGGACTCGGCCAGAATCACCAAGCGCCGGCATCACAGGAAGTACCGGCAAGAACAAGGGAAGCAAGTTCGCGAGCGATACCAGCGCAAACGGCCGGTTGAAGGCCACATCAGCGGCGGCCGGCCAGGTCGGCCCGATGTCGTCATGCCTAAGACACGCCCGCATGACAAGCAGTCGTCGCGGATTTCGACAAGAAAGCATCGCAGGTCGGAGAAACGTGACGACGACCGCCGTTCCAAAAGAGACAACCGCCGTTCCAAAAGAGATGATGATGACGATGGCCGTCGCAATAGAGATAAAGACGATTAGGTCAACAAAATCAGGTAGCGCCAGAACGTCTTGATGAAACTCGGCGGATCGGCTTTTGCAGATCCGCCGAGATTCCTTTTGTCTTTACACCTCGACCGCACCGCCGCCACTGCGGACCTCGTCGAAATATTCCTTCGCGGTGCGGAATGCATCGACGCCGGCCGGAATGCCCGCATAGACCGTGATATGCAACAGCACTTCCATGATTTCCTCTTGGGTTACACCGCCTTCCTCGATGGCCGCGCGGACGTGCGTACGGACCTCCGGTTGACGATTCATCGCCGATAGCATGGCGATGTTGATCAGCCGGCGCGTCTTCTCCGGCAATCCCGGCCGCGACCAAACGCTGCCCCAAACATATTCGGCGGAGAGCTGGCGCAACGGCCCCATGAACGGATCGTCATCCGCCTGCGCCACGCTCTTGTCATGATATTCCTTCCCCAGGATTCGCCGCCGCAATTCCTGGCCCGCATTGAATTTTTCATTCCTGTCGAATTCAAATTTCTCCATGACTCACACTCCCTTGTTTTAGTAATTGGTTTTTCGGACTATTCGGTCACTCCGCCTTGCCGACAATGACGCCGGCCTGGGCTTCGATGACCTTTATCACCGCGCTGGATCGCTCGGCTGCATGCCCCTCTTCGATCGCCTGATCGAACAGCGCCTTGGTCACCTCGCCGATCCGCATCGGGACGCCTAAACGCGCGGCTTCCTCGAGGCAGAGGGAAATGTCCTTACTGGTGATTGTCATGCGCCCGCCGGTGTGAAACCGGCGTTTTAGCACCCCTTCCGGCATTTTGACCGCCGACGCGTTGTTGCGTCCGGTGCTCACATTGATGACATCGAGCATCGTCTTTGCGTCGAGCCCGGCCTTCACGCCAAGCACGAGCGCTTCGCTGGTCCCGACGCTGGCCATGCTGGACAGGTAGTTGTTGACCAATTTCATCATCTGGCCTCCGCCCGGCGTGTCGCCGAGATAGAACAAATTCTTACCGATCGCCTCGAGCATCGGCCGCACCGATTGAAAAACCGACTCGTCGCCTGAAATCATCAGGCTCAACGTCCCCTCCTCGGCACCTTTCATCGCGCCGCTCACCGGACAATCCAGCATCGACACTTCCCTACCGGCAAAGAGCTCGCGCACCTCGCGGGCAAATGTTGGCCCTGTCGTCGATAGATCGATAAACGTCCGGATCTTACTTCCTCGCGCGGCCGCCGCAGCGACTTCCCGTATTGCTTGCAGCGAGTTCAAGCAAGTCATTACCGTCTCCGCTTTAGAGGCGACTTCTTCCGGGTCCACGGCCCGCACGGCGCCGGCGGCAAGGATCGGTTCGAGCGACGCCTCGCTGATATCGTGAACGACGAGCGGATAGCCTGCGCCCACCAAACGGCGCGCCATCGGTCCACCCATATCGCCAACGCCGATAAATCCAATTGTTTCAGTCATCGCTTTATATTCTCCAACCAGGTTGCGGACCGGCCGCTGTCGATCGGCATGGCGGCTCCGGTGATATCGAAGGCTTCGTTTTGACACAGGAAGACAATGAGATTGGCTACACGCGCCGGGTCTATGAAATCTGCGGTCCGACCACGCTGCGTGAGATACTCCTGGCGCGCAGCCTCCGGGCTCAAACCTTCCTGTTCGGCCAGTTCGGCGATCTTGATCTCGGTATTGGGGGTGAGGATCGATCCTGGGCAAAGTGCGTTGCAGGTGATTTCTTCGACATCCTGGGTTTCCGCCGCGACCGCCCGGGTCAGCCCCAGCAATGCGGTCTTTGACGTGATGTAGTCGGCCCG
>CAYYBI010000098.1:0-6264 GCA_964469835.1 uncultured Rhodospirillaceae bacterium | reverse complement strand
TGCTCGGCGAAAGCATGGGCGGCGCCGTCATCATGGCCGCCCTGGCCAGCGCAACGCCGCCGCAAGCGGACGGCGCCGTCCTGTCCGCACCGGCGGTCTGGGCGCGCGAGGTGATGCCGCTCTGGCAACGCATCGGGCTTGCCATCATCGCGCATACCGTGCCGGGGATGAAAGTATCGGGACGCGGTCTGGGCAAAGTGCCGTCCGACAACATCGCCATGTTGCGCAAACTGTCGCGCGATCCCAAGGTCATCAAGCGGACCCGGATTGACGCCATCTATGGCCTGGTGAACCTGATGGACGCGGCGCTCGCGGCGGCCCCGAAGCTGCACGGCGACGTCTTGATGCTGTACGGCAACCGCGAGGATATCATTCCTAATGGCGCGCGCCACGCGCTGGAGGCCCGCCTGCCGCAAAACGCGTGCACTCTTCGCCTGGTGGAATACGATTCCGGCTACCACATGCTGCTGCGCGACCTCGAGGCGGAGCGGGTACTGACCGATGTGGCTGCCTGGATCGACAACAGGCGCGCACCCCTGCCGTCGGGCGCGGAACGGATGCTGGCGACCGCTCCTGCGAAACTTGAAGAAGGGGATGGCGCATGGACGAAGCTTGCCCTAAATTGCGGGGCTCCGGCGAGAACTGCGCGCCCGTAGCTCAGCTGGATAGAGCGACGCCCTCCGGAGGCGTAGGTCAGGGGTTCGAATCCTCTCGGGCGCGCCAAACTCTCTCCGACCTTTGATATGGTCGTTGTTTCGCCGAATGCCTGTCCCCGGACGGGAGTTGCCCCGCGTCCCGCGTCGGCTAGAATTCCCGCACAAGACAAAACCCCGAAACAGCGAATGACAGGCTGCCCCATGCCCTTCTTCAAATCGCACCCGAAAGACGCCGGACCGGCGGAAGTGTTTACCGAGCATGCCGAGATCTACGGCCATTGGGCCAAGATGGGCCAAGCGCTGATGAACGGGCCGTCCCCGTTGACGCCCGGCGAGCGCGAGATGATCGCGGCCTATGTCGTCGGGCTGGCGAACTGCCGCTACGCCTATGGCGCGCATTCCGAGGTGGCCTACGCCTGGGGCATCGAGGACGGCTTGATCGACAAACTGCTCGACGATCTCGACTCTGCCCCGATCGAAGACCGGTTCAAGCCGCTGCTCGCTTTCGTCCGCAAACTGACGCTCACGCCGAGCGAGATGAAACAAGCCGACGCGGACGCGGTGTTCGCCGCCGGCTGGGACGAAAAGGGTTTGCACGACGCAATCGCCGTTTGCGCCCGCATGTGCTTCATGGGCCGGATCGTGGAGGGCCACGGCTTCGTGCCGATGAGCCCGGAACTGGCCAAGGAACGCGCGGAAAAACGGGTCAAGCTCGGCTATCACAATCTCTACCCGGCGCTCGCGGAGAAATAGCCGGCGGAGCATACGGTTCTGCGCGAAGACACCTTAAAATACTCGCGGTATATCAGGTAACGCGTGAGTCTGGACTCAGAAGATGAAATTTCTTAACGCTGCGATCCCCGGTATCATTTTGCCATGGCATTAAAACCCGGGTCGCTCATATTCGTCGTTTTTTATGCATCCCTTGGGGCCGCCTTAGGATTCGGCTTGGCTTTGCTTTTTGACAACTTGCACATCGTCGAGTCTTGGCTGACCAATGCCGCGCTCAGCCTCTGAAAAAACGCTGCCAAGACCGTGGGAATTACTCGCTAGTTGAGCGTATTTCCGAGTCTAAAAATCTTCCCGTGCTTGATATAATCCGCAATCCAATCCCGACGTGCATAGGCAACGACGTAAATCTCTGAAACCGGGATGGCGACCGGGGTGTATTCCTTCAGAAACCGGTCCGAGCGCGGCAGTCCGTTCAGAATGTTCACTCTAAATTCGGTGACCCGCATCGCGTGAGGCAGAGTTTCGTTGATCGCCGGCATCACGAGCTCGGGCCTTTCCGCCCAAAATACTCTCGCAACAAAGGCGCTGTGCCCGTGAACACCGCTGCGCCTTTCCGTTGCATGTGCCATCTTCGGCCAGTTCAGCCCCATTAAATCGAGGATGCGGCCTTTGTAAGTCACCGCCACCCCACCGGCCGCGGTAACCGCGACGCGGGTTCCGGGAGAGCGCGCCGCAATCCTGTTCAAGGCCGCACCCAGGGCGCGTCCATTCTTCGCAAGATCGAATTCGTGGCTAACGCCACGGTTCAGGTGAAACCCAGCCATTGTCGAGAGAAGAAATACGGCCGAAACCGTTATCGCTAGGAATACCTTGAGCCCTCGCGGAAAATCGATCGAACCAAAACCTTTGCGAAGGGCTGCGGCCCCAGCGATGAGAACGATGACGAATAACAACGGATAGACCGGCTGGTACAGCCTGAACGAGCCGAAATGATCGCCGCCGGTGGCAAATGTCAGCGCAAGGACAACGATAACTGCACCGGACAAAACGAACAAACAGCGAAAGGGGTTTGCCGACGTTGCGCCGGCGCGGGTCAAAAATAACTTCCATGCCGATATGACGAAGCAAACAGCAACGCCCAGTATCAACACGTCGGCCATCGGTCCTTGGGCGGAAAATTTCGCTAAATATGTTAGGCCGAGCTTGAGGTTGTCGATCGGATTGTTCGACACTTTAGCGTAGTAGGTGTTTGGAAATGGAACGCCGAAGTAGAGCGTTCGAAAGAGCGCCAGAAACCCGGTCGTCAACAGCGAGCACATTAGCCCGGCGCCGTAAATGCGAATTGTTTCGCTTGGCCAGGAAGCGCGTCGCCATTCACCGATCGCCCCAATCGCCAGAAGTATCGGCACCAAGACCATCGCTTCTGGCCGCGCAAGACCGAGGAGAACCGATAAAATCGCCACGGCGACCATTGCATTGCGCCTGCTCAGCCGCGCATCGACCCGCAGCACGATTACAAGAATGAAGCCATTCAGAAGGAAGGTCCAAAGCGCCAAATCCATCAGCGATAGGACGTTCCACGTGTAAAACCCGAACATGCCGATCAAAACAATGCTCATTAGGGCAAGAACGGCCCGCCGGGATGCTCCGATACGATCAAAAAGAATTTCAAAAATGCAAAACACAAAAAATACCGCGCCAGCCGTCAGCAAGAAGGAAATGCCGAGCAGGATCAGCTCCGGTTTTGATGACAGCACGAATGCGGCGACGTTTATGAATGTCCACAACGGCGAGGTCGATCCCTCGACACGTTCAAATCCGGGCGTATATACGTAGCCGTAACCCGCGGAAAGGTTGCGCGCGTAGACATGCGTAATATTCGCGTCGTCCATGCCGATCAAAGCGGGCTGCCCAAGAATCAAATATGCGAGCACCGAACCGACGAGCGTGATCGCCAAAGACAGCATGAAATAAATTTTCAGGTTGATGCGCATTGCGTAAGATCTCAATCGTCAGCCCCGGACCGGACATAGAGTTCGAACCGGCCGACACGGCCGGCCGGGCGGTAGCGGCGCCAGATTGCCTCGAACGCCGGATCAACGCGATAAAACGACAGAAAATCGGGAGCGTTTTTGAACTTCGCCCGGTCCGTATCGACACGAACGAGCACGATACCCGGGCGATAACGCCGGAAATCCGCCACGGTCATTTCGATCGCAGATCGCCGAAGCAAGCGCAGACGCTCCCTTTGCGCAGGCGTTTGGTCTTCGGCAAGCTGAGTTGCGATACCGAACACCGGCCACAGGGAGGAAAAACGCGAGGCCCAATTGCGCTTCTCCAATAGCACCATCGGAAACGCATCAGCAACATTCGCGCTGAATACAAACATCGCCTCGCCGGGATTCGTTGCGCGGACCATTTGCGGGAGCGGCGCCGAGCGGTAGAGAACTGACCGATGGTAGTCCCGCCATATTTCTCGCGCGACTGGCATGATCCCCACTGACAGCATCAAACATACCGAAAGACAGCTGGCCGTGTGGCGCCGCCGAATTTTGGCGGGCTCCGCAGTGGCAAGGTATGCCCCCGCGAATGCCATCACGAGCAGTGTCAATGCCGCGGCGGCAGGATAGAAATGATAGCTCCAGCCCTTCCGTTGCAGCATGAATATTAAAGATGCCGCCGCGGCGGTAATCCCCAAACGGGCAACCAATGCATTGGCGACAGGCAGAATAGCCGCGGCCCGGTTGACAATTAAGACTAGCAGCGCCGACGCCAATCCCACACCGCCGGTTCGCACGAGACCATCCCACTCGCCGTCATAGGCGGCGTAAAGTTGCAGCGCCGATTTTGCTACCGCGAACCATCCCGGAAACACCAAACACACCACAACGATGTAGACGATCCCCGATATCAGAAATATCAGGACGTCCATGTGACCGAAAACGCGCCAGGAGCGCTCACGCAACAACCGCATTCCAAAGATAGCGGCCGGCAACAGGATGAAATGCGGTTTGACCAAAGCCCCGATCGAAGCTGCCACGCTGATACCGTATTCGATGACGGCGCCGCGACGCGGCCTGCAGGCGGCGGCGATGACAAAGGGTAGAAACAGCGCAACCGCAATATGCTCACGTTGTCCGAAACTATGACGGGGAAGCAGCAACAACACCCAGGCGTACGTAACAATCAAGACGCCGCTCACTGCCGGTAGATCCGGCAGCAAGCGGCGCAGCATCTTGGCCGCAATAAAGACCGATCCACCAATCAGCACGAACAGATATGTCAGAAATCCGGCGTAGAGATCGAGTCCGAGAAGGCGGGACAACCAGACCCCGGGGCAATAGATCATGATCGCCATAGGCCAATTGACTTCGTAGAACTCTGTCAAATACGTGCCGCCGTCGAGCATGCGCCCCGCGGCCAGCAATAGCCATGCGACATCGTGATTCGGCGCGGTCAGCGAGGTGTAGCGGAAAATGCTGATGGCAAGGAACACGCCGACCAACGACCAGACCAAGGGTCCGCTACGCCATGGATCCAGCAATACCGCTCGGACATACCCTGCAAGGCGGCGCAATGCATCCAAATGGCGCATACTAATTAGTCCGCGACGAAATTAGCGAAACGCCGAACCGTCGCCACTCAAGCATCGATCTTACGCCAGACCACAACCACCGATTTGCCGTAGCTGTTTGCGGCAATCGGGTCGAGCACGCGCGATACCGGAACCAACACCCGGTCCCAAACGCGGATTTGCCCGGCCGTCGGCATGCTCGACCGAAGCCAGAAGCGGTTTGCCATTGACGCCAGCATGCCGGCGGAATCGAGGTAGAATGACGCGGTGACGCTGAGCCCCGGCGGCCCGAGTCCAGCCAGGCCGGAGCGGTCATACCGGCGGAAATGGCCGATCGCGGCGTCGAACGGGCTGAACAGCCACTGCCACGCCGGCGCAAGGACCACCAATCGGCCGCCGGGCACCAACAGGCTGGCGGCCGCGGCAAGCTCGCCGGCATCATCCTCGATATGCTCCAGCACATCGATGTACAGAATCGTATCGAACCTAGGTTCGGGCGGCAGATCGCGCGCCGTGCCGGTCTGAATTCGGCAAATCGACGGCAACGAACCGGATTTTATCTTATCCTCGATTTCAGCGGACCGCCGCGGCTCCGGCTCCAGGCAGAGCCATGCCTCTTCGTTGCCGCTACAGAGCACCGCCGTCGTGGCGCCAATACCGGCGCCGACTTCCAGCACATTGCCATCGATGAATTGGCGGAGCCGAGTTGCAAGATAGCGCTTCCAATTCCGCGCCTCGGCGAACACCGGCAATTCCGATTCCGAATAAACGCCGAAGTCGTCATTCTTGAATACCACCCCCTGTCCCGCTATTCCGAACCGCGGATGACGCGCCGACCCGCGATCAACTGGTCGCTCAGGGTCGCCGGCGTAACGCTGACCAAGGGCCGAGAATTCAGCAACAAAAACACCGACGACAGCATCAATATCAAGAGCTGTATGAACAATACGCCGAGGAACCCTAAAGCGTTGGTCGCCCACCCCGGGATCGCGAGGTCGGTCAGAAACCGGACCGCAACGACGGCAACCACGGCGAGTACGCTGAGTCCCGCCAACCCGGCGCATGCGATGAGGAGACGTGAAAACAGGATATCCGCAAACACCGACATTGCCCCGATGCCATGGAGAACCAGCGATGGCAGGTTCATGTTCGACCGGCCGGCATACCGCTTGCCTCGATAGGTGGGAACAGAGCGAAGCGGCAGCGGTAATCGGACATAGGCGGCCGCCAAATGGTTCAAAACTTCCGGCGTTTGCACGAGGCGCTCAAGTGCCGCAGCCGGTATGATGGAAAAATTGCCGA
>CAYYBI010000097.1:0-2596 GCA_964469835.1 uncultured Rhodospirillaceae bacterium | reverse complement strand
CATTATGGCCAGCGGTTCAAAATACCGCATCAACAGGCCGGACACATGGCCGCACCGACCAGCACCGCATAACGTCAAATAAACCTTGCCAACGGAGGGCCGTCCACACATGGCTAGAAGCCGAAGTTCGTACGGCTTCGGGATGCTTCCGCGATACACCTAGAACCCGACATTCCAAAGAGACATCCGCTTTGGCCGATTTGATGTCCGGTCCTGCGGGTCGCCACGGTCATTTGACGGATATCAAGCGGGAGTCCAGATCGGGAGTCCGTCGCGATTGCCCCATTCCTGCCAGGATCCGACATAGTTTCGTATGCGGGGATATCCGAGCAATCGAAGCGCCAGGTAGCCATGGGCGGAACGGTAGCCGGTGTTGCAGTATAAAGTGATCTCTTTGTCGGGCGTGGCGCCCAGGCTTTCGAAGGCCGTTCGCAACGCGCCGGCGGGTTTCATGCAGCCGCTGTCGTGGTCGTAAAGCTCCACCCAGTCGCGGTGCTTCGCGCCGGGAATTGCGCCGCCATAGCGCGCACGCCTGTCGGTCCCCTCGAACTCTTCGCGGCTACGCGTATCGACAATGACGTGATCCGGGTCATCGATGGCGGCAAGAACATCGAGATAACTCGACACCCTTTCCGGGGCGGATTCGACGATAAACTTTGCCGGCTTCGGCGGGTCGCATTCGGTTTCGAGCGGCAGCCCGGCCTCCGACCATGCCGCGATGCCGCCGTCCAATACATGAACATCGGCGTGGCCGAGATATTCGGCAAACCAGAACCCGCGCGCGGCACACATGTCGGTGAATTGGCCATAAAAGACGAGCGTGTCGGTGTTCTGCACGCCCCGCCAACCCAAGAGGTTGGCCCACATTCGCGTAAAGGACGCTAACGGCGCAGGGTCTGTGTCATCGGTGTTGACGAAATATAAATCGAAGTGCCGTGCGCCGGGAATGTGTCCCTTTGCAAACAATTCGGCGGGGCGTGTATCGATGATCGCGAGGCCCGGCCGCGCCATCCGTTGCCGCAGGGTGTCGGGTGACCACAGTAGGTCGGGGTTGGCGTAACCGCGTTCCGGAATGCCCATTGTTTGTCCCCACTGGCAACTCACATTTGAGCGATCTTCAGTCCAAGTCCGACAATGGTCAAATGGTGGGTTGCAAATTTTCTAGAACAAATGCGCGAATTCCGTTCCTAGTGAATGGTGAGGGTTGGTCGTTAACGGATAAACCGCTTCACGTAGTCGGAGCCAAGGCCAACCGACTCATAATGCTTGCGTGCTGCCGCAACCCGGCTAAACACATCGGTGGAGCCTATGGTCTTGCCTTCTTCGTCGCAGTACAGCAGTGCGCCGGAGTTGTGGAACAGAGTGATCATATAGTCGCCCTCGTCCACCACCAATGTGTGCACATCGCCCGGTGGTTCAAACAGATAGCTGCCTGCCGTGGCGACCCAATCGCGCTCCAGATAGCGCCAGCGGCCTTCCAATACAAATCCGTGAACAGGCGCCGGATGGCGATGACGCGAGACGATGCCCGCCTCCGTCACCTTGGTCAAATGGACCCAATAGCCCTGACTGACATTCAGGCAAAGCGGCCTGGACCAGCGGCCAGGACCGTTCGGTACCCAAAGCCGCTCATCCTCCGGCTCCCGGGCATCCTTCCAGAAGATCTCCTCCAGCATGTCCGGCGGGGCGAGGGGGGAGTAACGGGTTTCGATCGTATCGGGCATCGGTCTCACCTTATAAACTGTATAAACTGTCAATCTGCCGTGGATTATAGACAAAGCGTGCATGCTCCAACACCCTACCCGCTCACACATATCTCGTTGAAGCCGTACGGACGAAAAGCCCGCGCCAATTTTGGGCAATGCCGTCCGCTATCTTGCCGATGACGACCGCTTGATCGCCAGGAGTGGACGTATCGACACGGTGACCGCAAAATCTGTTCGTGGTCCTTTTCGGACATTCGGCCGCGGCGGACTCCGCCATCGTCGGTACATGGCGTTCCTCCAACATATGCAGGAGCAGGCGTGGCCGAGCAGCGTATTCGGTATTCGAATCATGGGAGAGACACGATGAAGATCGACGGTCAATGTCATTGCGGTCGCGTCCGCTATACCGCCACGGTCAATCCGGAAAACGTCAGTGTGTGCCATTGCACCGACTGTCAGGCCATATCCGGCAGCGCCTTTCGCACCACACTCCGGGTACCCGATTCCGACTTCGAAATGACCGGCAAAACCAAGATGTACATGAAGGTTGCGGCAAGCGGCAACCGGCGCGCCCTGGTATTCTGCCCGGAATGCGGAACCCAGATGTACGGCACGATGGCCGGCGATGGGCCCAAGCTAATCAGCGTTCGGCTGGGCACCGCCAATCAGCGCGCGCAGCTCCCGCCCAGGCGTCAGATCTGGTGCCGATCGGCGATGCCATGGGTGAACCACCTCGCGGATGTGCCTATGTCGTCGGAGCAGGATTGAGCGGCCCCGTGAAAAGGCCAAATGAGACTTCCATGTCACGCAATATGCCGGGCAGCCGCTTAGTTAACCGGCTTGATCGGACTACCTTCGATTGAGATCGACGGCTTGCCATCCATTCAGAA
>CAYYBI010000096.1:0-9286 GCA_964469835.1 uncultured Rhodospirillaceae bacterium | reverse complement strand
TACGGTCGTCCTAAAACACTCGGAGCAGACCCCCCTCGTGGCGGAACGCATTGGCCGCGCCGCCAGAGAGGCCGGCCTTCCGGACGGCGTGCTTCAAGTTCTCTACCTCGACCACGATGGCGTCGCCGACGTGATCGGAGACCCGCGCGTCGGCTTCGTCGCTTTCACCGGGTCGGTCGAAGGCGGGCTGGCGGTTCAACGCGCGCTGTCCGGCCGGTTCGCCGGCGCGGGGTTGGAATTGGGCGGAAAGGATCCGGCTTATGTTCGGGCCGACGCGGCGCTTGAGACAACGGTCGAGAACCTGGTCGATGGCGCCTTCTTCAATGCGGGGCAATCTTGCTGTGGTATCGAACGGATATACGTACACCGGAGCATTTTTGACGACTTTATCGATGCGTACGTCAAAAAAGTTCGGAATTATATGTTAGGCAACCCACTGGAAGAAAACACAACAATTGGGCCGATGGCGCGTATGTCTTTGGCAAATGTCGTACGTGTTCAAGTGGCTGCCGCCGTGGCTGCGGGTGCGCGTACGCACATCGATCCGGCTGATTTCCCCATGGATCGAGGGAATTCCGCCTATCTTGCCCCGCAAGTTCTGACCGGCGTCGATCATGGCATGGCGGTGATGCGGGAAGAGAGTTTCGGGCCGGTTGTCGGTATAATGCCGGTGGCGGAGGATCAGGACGCGGTGGCGTTGATGAACGACAGCGAATTCGGGCTCACCGCATCCATTTGGACCCGGGATCAGGAGGCGGCCCTGCGCCTCGGCGAGGAGCTGGAAACCGGGACCGTTTTCATGAACCGCTGCGACTATCTCGACCCGGCGCTGGCCTGGACCGGGGTGAAGCAATCCGGCCGTGGATGCACGCTGTCCCAGGTCGGCTATGAGCAATTGACGCGGCCGAAGTCATTTCATTTGCGGCTGGCAGGATGAGGTAATAACGATGGACGGCATTCTTGATATCGCGGCGTTGCAGGCGGCCATCGGCAGTGGCGAGATCGATACCGTCTTGGTGTGTTTTCCGGACATGCAGGGGCGTTTGATCGGGAAGCGCGTGACCGGCCGCTTCTTCCTCGATCAGTGCGTCGATGAGATGCATGTGTGTGACTACCTGCTGACCGTCGATATGGATATGGAGCCGGTTCCCGGCTATCAGGCGGCGTCATGGGACAAGGGCTATGGCGATTTCGCCCTCAAGCCGGATCTGGCCACGCTGCGGCGCATTCCCTGGCTGGAGGCGACTGCGCTGGTGATGGCCGACTGCGTGGACCATCACGGCGAAGACCTTGGTCATGCGCCCCGGTCAATTCTCAAGCGCCAATTGGCGCGCGCCCGCGCGCTGGGCTTCATCGCCAAGATGGGGTCCGAGCTGGAATTGTACGTCTTCGACGAGACTTATGACGGCGCCCGCGAAAAGGGTTATCGCGGTCTCGCCACCGCGGGCTGGTACTCCGAGGACTACCATATTTTTCAGACGACCAAGGAGGAAGGGCTGATCCGCGCCATTCGCAACGGCATGGAGGGGGCCGGTGTCCCGGTCGAATTTTCCAAGGGCGAATGGGGACCGGGCCAGGAGGAGATCAACCTGCGCTATGCGGAAGCGCTGGTAATGGCGGATCGCCACAGCATCTACAAGAACGGCGCGAAAGAAATCGCCTATGCCCAGGGCAAAGCGATCACGTTCATGGCGAAATGGGAAAATCAATTTGCCGGCAATAGCTGCCATATCCATTCATCGCTGTGGAATGCCGACAATGATACGCCGGTGTTCCATGATGGAGCGGCAGCCGACGGCATGTCCGACGTGTTCCGCCATTACCTTGCGGGGCAACTCACCCTGGCCAGTGAGATGACTTATTTCCTGGCGCCCTATGTCAATTCCTACAAGCGGTTTCAGGCTGGATCCTTCGCGCCGACCAAGACGGGATGGAGCAGGGATAACCGGACCGCGGGGTTCCGCCTAGTGGGGCATGGTCCCGCCTTTCGCGTGGAATGCCGTATCCCGGGCGCCGATGCGAACCCGTACCTTGCCTATGCGGCGCTGATTGCCGCTGGTCTTTACGGCATTGAGAACAAGCTGGAGTTGGAACCGGAAATTTCCGGCAACCTCTATGCGATGGAGGCGGTCCGCGATATCCCGGGAACGCTGCGGGAAGCGCTCGGCGCATTGGAGGGCTCGACAGTCCTGCGCCAATTGCTCGGTGACGCGGTGGTGGAGCACTACCTCCATACCGGGCGATGGGAACAGAGCGAATACGACCGCCGGGTGACTGATTGGGAACTCCAGCGTAACTTCGAGCGTGCGTGAGCCGGGGACGGACACCGATGCCGATCGACCCGAAATCGCTGACCGCCGATTGGAGTTTTCCGACGGAAATTCATATCGGTCCGGGGCGCCTCCGCGAAGTGCCGGCGTTGTGCCGGGAAAAGGGTATTTCCCGGCCGCTGATTGTGACCGATCCCGGCCTCGCCGGGCTTCCGATGGTGGCGCGGCTACAGGCGTTGGTCGCAGACGAGAAGCTGGTCTCCGGTCTCTTCGCCGATTTTCGGCCAAATCCGAACGAGATGGAAATTGCCGCCGGCGTCCTGGCTTTCCATGACGGCGGCCATGACGGCGTGATTGCCTTTGGCGGCGGTAGCGCGCTCGATGCCGGTAAGGCCATCGCCTTTCAATCGGGCCAAAGCAGGCCTTTGGCGGATTTCGAGGATGTGGGCGACAATTGGCGGCGGGCCGATGCGGCGGCAATCGCGCCGGTCGTGGCGGTTCCCACGACGGCCGGTACCGGATCCGAAGTCGGCCGCGCCGCCGTCATCACCCAAAGCAATAGCGGGATCAAGCAAATCATCTTCCATCCTGGGATGATGCCCCGGGCGGTTGTCGCCGACCCGGAACTCAGCGTCGGTCTGCCGCCGAATCTCACGGCGGCAACGGGTATGGACGCGCTCACCCATAGTCTTGAGGCGTTCTGCGCGCCGGGGTTCCATCCGCTGGCCGATGGCGTGGCCCTCGAAGGGATTCGGTTGTGTGCCGAATGGCTGCCGAAGGCCTATGCGGACGGCACGGATATAGCCGCGCGGACGTATATGCTTGTTGCGGCCTCCATGGGCGCGACCGCCTTTCAAAAGGGCTTGGGCGCGGTGCATTCCATTAGCCACGCGGTGGGCGCCTTATATGGGACCCATCATGGCCTAACAAACGCGATCGTTTTGCCGTACGTATTGCAATTCAATCGACCGGAAATTGAGCAAAAACTTACCCAATTGGGGCGTACGCTTGGTCTGGAGGATCCGTCGTACGACAGCGTGTTCGAGTGGATCGTGGCGCTGAGACGTACGGTGGGTGTACCTCACAGCATGAGCGAAATTGGGGTCGATTCGACGCAATCCGATCGGGTTGCCCAACTCGCATACGATGATCCGACGCGTTCAGGAAATCCGAAAATAGTCGGAGTTCCAGAGCTAAAACAAATATTTGTCAATGCGGTGGAGGGGCGGCTCTAAGAATGGCAAGAACGGAAATGACGATGTGCGGCCGCGGCCCAAACAAACCACATGCTTGTTCAATTTGGAGAAAACGTACATCTATCCGTGTGTACGCGCATGTGTTGTTTGTCGTATGTTTTACGGTTTTGGCGCCGAGCCAAGCGTCTGCACAATCGCCAAGTTTTGAAAACGGCTTCCAATCGGCGCAGGATCGCATTCATCCGGTCTTCGGTACGCGCGGCATGGTTTCGTCGCAGGAAGCACGGGCGACCGGCGTCGGGATCGACATTCTGCAGCAGGGCGGTAACGCGGTGGATGCAGCGGTTGCCGTCGGTTTTGCGTTGGCGGTGACCCTCCCCCGGGCCGGCAACATTGGCGGGGGCGGTTTCATGCTGCTGCACCTCGCCGAAAGCGGCAAGACCGTTGCGATCGATTACCGGGAAACTGCGCCGAAATCGGCTACCAAGAAGATGTTTCTCAGGGCGGATGGCGCGGTCGACCGTGATCGCATTCGATACAGTCATCGGTCGGTCGGCGTGCCCGGTACCGTTGCCGGACTGACGCTGGCGCTGCGGCGGTATGGCACCATGCCACTCGAAAAGGTCATGGCACCGGCGATCCGCTTTGCCGCCGAGGGTATTTTGGTCAGCCGCAACATGGCGCGTCAACTCAAGCGCCGGGCGAATCGGCTCAAAAAAGTGTCCGAGACCAAACGGGTTTTCTTCGGCAAGGACGGCGAGCCATTGAAAGCTGGGGACCGGCTGCTGCAAAGCGATCTGGCTGAATCACTGCGATCCATCGCCAAGGGCGGAGCGACGGCATTCTATAAGGGCGAAGTCGCGCGCCGGCTTGTCGCGGAAATGAAAGCCAACAAAGGGAACATCACCGCGCAGGATCTTGCGGATTACCGCGCGGTAATTCGCGAGCCGGTTCATGGCCGCTATCGCGGATACGATGTTTACTCGATGCCGCCGCCAAGCTCCGGCGGTATTCATCTCGTGCAGATGTTGAATGTCCTTGAAGGCTACGATCTGGCAGCATTCGGCCCAAACAGCGCGGCGTCTATCCATCATATGGCCGAGGCCATGAAACGGGCCTATGCGGACCGTTCCAAGCATCTCGGCGATCCGGATTTTTGGACCGTTCCGGTAAAAGGGCTCATGTCCAAGAAGTACGCAACGGCGCTGCGGCGCGGCGTAGACCCCCGGCGGGCAACCCCTGCCCACGAGATCGGCCCCGGCAAGCCGCAGGCTTATGAAAGCAATGAAACCACCCATTTCTCGGTGATGGACCGGTTCGGTAACGCGGTTTCAAATACCTATACCCTCAATTTCGGATATGGCAGCGGTATCGTGGCCAAGGGCACCGGCATCCTGCTCAACAACGAAATGGCGGATTTCGCGGCGAAACCCGGCGTACCGAATGCTTTCGGCCTGATGGGCGGCGACGCGAACGCGGTCGATGGCGGCAAGCGCCCGCTCAGTTCCATGAGCCCGACGATCGTTCTGCGCGACGGCAAGCCCTTTTTCGCGACCGGCAGTCCGGGCGGCAGCCGTATCATCACCTCCGTCCTGCAACTTGTGGTCAATGTCCTGGATCACCGCATGAACATCGCGGAAGCATCCCATGCCCCCCGGTTTCATCATCAATGGCTGCCCGACAGGCTGCAATTGGAGGAAGGCTTCGCCAGCGACACCATCCGCCTGCTCAAGAAGATGGGGCACGAAATCAAAGTCGGCCGTCCGATGGGCAGCCTGCAATCGGTCATGCGCACGAAGGACGGATTCCTCGGTGCTTCGGATCCGCGTCGGCCCGATGCGCTGACGCTCGGTTACTGACCGTCATTATGGGGTCGAATTTGCGGGACGGCCGAAAGGGGGCCGCATGACAGTCCCGCTTTCAGCGGATAGAGTGAGCGGGCCATGAAAGTCGACGGCACGCCGTATCGCACCATTTGGGTCTCGGAAGATGGCTGGTCGGTCACGATCATCGACCAAACCCGCCTGCCGCATGAATTCGTGCTGGAGCGGTTGGCCGATCTCGAGTCGGTGGCGCGCGCGATCGAAACGATGCAGGTGCGCGGTGCCCCTTTGATTGGTGCGGCCGCGTCCTATGGCGTCGCGCTGGCGATGCAGCAGGATCCTTCCGACGATGCGCTCGACCGGGCCTGTGAACGGCTCCAACGAACCCGGCCGACCGCAGTCAATTTGCGCTGGGCGCTTGACGCGATGCGACGCGTTCTGTCGTCGCTAGGCGCGAATGCGCGCGCCGAGGCGGCGTATCGCCGGGCGGCTGAAATTTGTGACGAGGATGTGGAAATCAACCGGCGCATCGGCGGCCACGGCCGCGACTTGATCGACCGGGTCGCCGCCACCAAACCCGGTCAGCCGGTCAATCTGTTGACCCACTGCAACGCGGGCTGGCTTGCCACTGTCGATTGGGGCACCGCGACCGCGCCGATCTATCAGGCCCATGACGCGGGAGTACCGGTTCATGTGTGGGTCGACGAAACCCGGCCCCGCAATCAGGGCGCCAGCCTGACCGCGTGGGAATTGGGCCGGCATGGCGTGCCGCACACGGTGATCGCCGACAATGTCGGCGGCCATTTGATGCAGCACGGGATGGTCGATCTGTGCATTACCGGAACTGACCGCACCACGGCAACCGGCGATGTCGCCAATAAGATCGGCACCTATTTGAAGGCGTTGGCGGCGACGGACAATCGCGTGCCGTTCTACGTCGCATTACCGTCGCCGACCATCGATTGGACGATCGAGGACGGCGTGGCGGGAATTCCCATCGAGCAGCGAAGCGGCGAGGAAGTGTCGAAAATTACAGGGCGTGCGCCAGACGGCCGAATTGAAACGGTCGAGATCGTGCCCGACGGCAGCGCGGTTGGGAATTATGCCTTCGATGTTACGCCCGCGCGCCTTATCACCGGATTGATTACCGAACGCGGCGTGACCGCCGCCAGCCGCGATGGGCTGGCCGGCTTGTTTCCCGAGCATTCTTCGACATGACCGGCGATGCGCAGTCCGATTGGGACAAACGGCAGGAGATCGTCGACGCCTGCCGCCGCATGAATACGCTCGGCATCAATCAGGGGCGGGCCGGCAACATAAGTTGCCGGGTGGCGAACGGCTTGTTGGTCACGCCGTCCGGCCTCGACTACGACGCCATGCAGCCCGATGATATCGTGTTGATGGACGCGGATGGTAGGGTGCGGGATGGTCAATTGAGACCGTCCAGCGAATGGCGGTTTCATTGCGATATACTTCGCGCCCGGCCGGAAGTCGGCGCGGTGGTCCATACCCATGCAATGTTTGCGACTGTCCTGGCCTGCCATCGGCGGGAGATACCCCCGTTCCACTACATGGTGGCGGTGGCCGGTGGCGACTCGATCCGGTGCGCGCCCTACGCGACATTCGGCACGCAGGAACTGTCGGAATATGCACTAACCGCGCTGGATGGCCGGCGCGCCTGCCTGCTCGCGAATCATGGGATGATTGTGCTGGGGGAGACATTGGATGGGGCCTTGGCGTTAGCGGTTGAGGTGGAAACCCTGGCGTCGCAGTACTGTCGCGTCTTGGCATTGGGTGAACCGGTTCTGCTGCCGGCGCGGGAAATGGAGACGATTCTGAAAAAATTTGGAACCTACGGCAAGCAGGATACCTAGTCCCCGCCGCTGTTATTTTGTTCCACGTCCTGCAGAATTTGTGCGACCAACGCGTTGAACCGACCGGCCATTTCGACGTTCGGCATATGGCCGCAATCGTCGAAAATATGCACGGGCCGCGAATCGGCCAAGGCTTCACCGTGGTCCGCCGGAATTATCCGATCCTGCCGTCCCCAGATTAGGTGTACGGGAACGGGCAGGTCGCGTGCCGCGCCGGTATAATCGAAGCGTTGCCGCTGGTCCGAGAAATTCGCCGAAATCATCGTTTCGATACCGTCGCGGAACGCCGGATCGGCGCGGCCCAGCAAACCGTAATACACCATCGCATCGTTCACCATGCGCTCGTTGTGAAATACCTGTGAAAGCGCCGCATGCATCGCCTCCGGCGTTTCGGCCCGCAGATAGGCGTAGATGAAATCCGTGTTTACAGAGGTGCCGAGGCCGCCCGCACTGAGGCAGATGAGCGACTCCAAGCGCCGGTCCGCGAAGGTTGTCGCAAGGTCGAGCGCAATCGCGCCGCCGAACGACAATCCCAGCAGATGAAACCGTTCGATTCCCAAGGTGTCCGGCAATTCCGTGAGCATCGCCGCCAGGACCGGCGCCGTGCCGTCGCCGATATCCTTGGTCGACCGTCCGTGTCCGGGCAGGTCAATCGCGATTACCCGCCGGTCGGCGGCCAGGACGCGCTGGTTTAGTGCCCAGCCGTTGAGGTCGCCGCTGAGGCCGTGCAGCAGAATCAGGGCCGGCTCGCCGGTTCCCATTTCCTTGTATTGTATGTCACGTCCGGCGAGCCGCGCCGTCTGCCTCGGGATGGAAGTTTTTCCGTTGTCTTTCATTTTACCATCGTTGCTGTGTTCCAGGCCGCGCGACGCAAATAGGGGTGCGCCCGCGGGTTCGATCGCGTAAAGTTGCCGCCGAATCTACGACGAAGAAATACGGAGTCACCATGAAATTGCTGCGTCATCTCACGATACTGCTTGGTTTGGCCGTGTTAAGCATAGGTCAGGTCGCGGCAGCGGATAAGGAAAACATGATTTATTTGGACCTGAAAGACGGGCGAGTCACGATCGAACTCTATCCCGATAAAGCACCGAACCACGTCAAACGCATCAAGCAGCTATCTCGCGATGGTTTTTACGATGGAGTCGTATTCCACCGCGTCATCGAGGGATTCATGGCGCAGACGGGTGATCCGACCGGGACCGGCGGCGGCGGTTCGGAAAAACCGGATCTAAAGGCCGAATTCAATGATGTGAAGCATGTGGAAGGCGTCGTCTCAATGGCGCGTACGTCCTATCCGCACAGCGCCAACAGCCAGTTCTTTATCATGCTGGCGGATTCAACACATCTTGATGGCCAATATACGGCGTGGGGCCGCGTAATTTCGGGCATGGATCATGTCCACAACATCAAGAAGGGCTCTCGGGCTGCGAACGGTCAGGTCAATAACCCTGATAAGATCATAAAGATGCAGGTTGCCGCCGACGCCGACAAATAGTCGGTGCCGGCCCGGCGTCCGACCGGCCGTGGGTCCGTAACCGTATGTTAATCGTAGCAGCGTATTGACTGCGTTCCCGAGCCGGACTCGGAAAGGCGCGAGAATATGTCGGACATCACGGCGACATCCCTGCTCACCCAGCAGCGGGCAAATGTCACATTCCTGAAGCAGTCGTTTCGGCAGGAAGCAAAGGCTGCTGCTCTGGTCGAACGGACCGTTCAAAGCGTCGGGGATCCCCAAAAGGCGCCCGCAGGCAATGGCCGGTTGGTCGACATCGTGATATAGGCGGCCGTTGCCCGATAGGCGGACTATGCCCGAAGTGCGAACGGCAATGTTTTCGAGTAACCGGACCGCGGCGCAAAACCGCGCGCGATGCGGCCGGGTCTATCGCCAGGGAACCGGCTTGAGCCAAGACGCATGACGCCCGCAAGATTGAAAAAATTCGCGCTGTTCGCGGTGAAGGCATCGATCACGGTGTTTCTTATTTGGCTTGTCGTTCGCAATATCGATCTCACGGACACGGTGCAGCGGGTGCGGTCCATTCCGCTTTGGGTCATCCCGGTCACGCTTGGATTGATCTTCGTTCAATTCGTCATGGGAATTTGGCGATGGCGGATCATCATTG